>JAKJAE010000149.1:6566-6835 GCA_022707665.1 Chloroflexota bacterium | reverse complement strand
GAATGTGGCCGAGAGCAACGTATTGCCAACGGGAATCGACCAGTGCCGATAGCGGCAGCGTGACGTCACGTCCGACCATGATCGAGCGCTCAGAGCCCCACCTCGCCCCATCAACGGAGAAGTGACCGAGCACAACTGCAGGAGCGGAGTCGTCCAGGGTGCCAGCAAGATCCTCGAGCTTGGCAACGAGGACCTGGCTCACAAGATGGTCGAGCTCGCTCTGCGGCAGGGACCGGAACTGGTCCTTTGTGAGCAGTCGCTGCCGGAGG
>JAKJAE010000149.1:0-6556 GCA_022707665.1 Chloroflexota bacterium | reverse complement strand
TCTGAGCCACGACCACGTGCGGTACCGCCAGTGTGTCGAAGATCTCGACGCTCGAGGCGCGCTGGGAGACTACGGGCACATCGTGGTTCCCCACGAGCAGCACAACTGCAATGCCGGCCTCCGATAGCGCGCGGATCCGTTGGGCTAGCTCGCGCTGGAGTGTCGTGCCGGGACTGCGCGAGCGGAATGCATCACCCGCGAACAACACGACGTCGGCATCATGGTCTCGCGCGAAGGAGACCACGCCGTCGAGCCGGGTCAGGAAGTCAACTACACGACCATTGAGCCCGGTCTGGGGATCAAGGCGGCCGTAGTTCTCCATCCCGATGTGGAGATCAGAGAAATGCACGATACGTATGGGATCAGGCAAGTAGACTCATTCCTCCGCTACAGCCGGGGCAACACAACCCCCTGTTGCCCCTGGTACTTGCCCTGCTTGTCCGCGTAACTCACCTCGCAGGGCGCATCACCTTCGAAGAACAGGACCTGAGCGATGCCCTCATTGGAGTAGATCTTGGCGGGTAAAGGGGTAGTGTTGCTGATCTCGATCGTGATGTACCCGTGCCAGCCAGGCTCCAGAGGGGTGAAATTGGTCACAATCCCGCAGCGGGCATAGGTCGACTTACCAAGCACAGCACCGAGTACATTGCGGGGCATACGGATGTACTCCAAGCTGCGTGCCAACGCAAATGAGTTGGGAGGAATGATACACACCGGGCCGCGGAAGTCGACCATGGCCTCGGTGGCGAGATGCTTGGGATCGACGACAGAAAGGTCCCCCATCCCACTGGTAAACACCTTGAACTCATCCGCCACTCGAATGTCATATCCATACGAGGAAAGGCCGTAGGAGATCACCCCGTTGCGGACCTGCCCGTCCGTGAATGGATCAATCATGGTGTGCTCCAGTGCCATCTCGCGGATCCAGAAGTCGGGTTTGAGGCCCATGACGATAGCTCCTTGCTAGGTTGGATTCGGGTCACCACGCCCGCACTACATACGGTCCGGCGTTGCCACCCCGATGACGCGCAGAACGCGCGCCAGAACGATCTGCGCGGCTTGGGCCAACACAAGCC
The DNA here is from genome assembly GCA_022707665.1 of Chloroflexota bacterium. GTDB lineage: Bacteria > Chloroflexota > Anaerolineae > B4-G1 > SLSP01 > PWVB01. Next base: position 5,480 of record JAKJAE010000149.1, on the reverse strand, counting down.
GTGCACGGGTCAGCTCGGCCTCATCGGGCTCGGAGGACACAATGCGGCAGTCGCGGTAGAACGCGTGGAACGCTGAGGCCAGCTCAGTGGCGTAGGTCGTAAGATGGTGCGGTGCAAGCGATTGCGCTGCTACCGTCAGGACCTCGGGATAGGCCAGCATCTTGCGTATCAGGCCAAGCTCGCTTGGATGCGTTAGCAGACTCAGGTCACCCTTGCTGGACACGTCCCAGCCCGCCTCCATCGCTCGCCGCAACACACCAGAGATCCGGGTATGCGCATACTGCACATAGTAGACCGGGTTGCGATCCGATTGCTCAACAGCGAGATCCAGGTCGAAGTCGAGGGTGACATCGACAGTTCGCGTCAACATCATGAACCGGATCGGATCCGGTCCTACCTCATCAACGAGTTCGCGGAGGGTAATGAACTCCCCGGAGCTCTTTGACATCCGGATCTCCTCACCTCCCCGCAGCATAGTCACCATCTGGTAGATGATGAACACCAGCCGATTGACATCAAGGCCCAGGGCCTTGGCAGCAGCTTGAACGCGCGGAACATCGCCATGGTGGTCGGCACCCCACACGTAAATGGCCCGATCGAACTTCCGTTCAACGAGCTTGTTCCATAGGTAGGGAATATCGGAAGCCAGGTAGGTTGGGCGATCTTCTGGATTTGGGATCACGTCCGCCGAACGAATCAGGACTGCATCCTTCTCCAGGTCACTATGACGGAACCACGTGGCGCCGTCATGCTCCACCACGAAGCCCCCTGCGCGCAGCTTTGCCAGTATCTCGTCGAACAGCCCCGTATCGTACAGCGAGCGCTCACTGAACCAGGTATCAAAGTGCACGCCGAGCGCGGCCAGGTCGTCGGCGACGGTCTCGAGGATCATCTGAATGCCCCATTGCCCCAACTCACGAACTGCGCTGTCGCGGTCCTGCGCCTCGAGGTAGCGCCGCCCGAAGTTGTCGCGCGCTTTGGACGCCAGGTCGGTCACGTAAGCGCCAGGATATCCCTGCTCGGGAAAGGGCACGTCAACGCCAAACAAAGCTCCATATCGCGCGAAGATGCTGGCGCCGAAGTTGCGGACTTTGGAGCCGGCATCGTTCACATAGTACTCGCGCTCAACGGTGTATCCTGCCGCAGTCAACACCGATGCCAGAACATCACCGATCACGGCATTGCGCGCCGACCCGATGGTGATTGGGCCGGTCGGATTTGCACTGACGAACTCCACCTGCACACGAGCGCCCTTGCCAAGTGCAATGTTGCCCCAGCTATCACCTGCTGCCAGGATCGCGCCAACAGTTGAAGCTACCCAGGTTGGCTCCAGGGTGAAGTTGATGAAGCCCGGCGGCGCAACATCGACCCTGGCGATGCTAGGCGCGGCTGGCATGTGCTGCGCGACAATCTGCGCGATCTGTAGGGGAGCACGGCGAAGCAATCTGGCCAAGCCCATACACACGGGTGTACTGTAATCGCCGTGAGCCGCATGGCGGCTCTGCTCAACGGGCACATCCGCGGGCACCTCAAAGCTGGGCAGTGCACCCCCATCCTGCGCCGCCAGCAAAGCCGTTCGAGTCAGGTCACCGATTCTCTGACGTAAGTTGATCGTAGCCGACATACCCTGCAGTGTCTCCCTCTCCATGCGCCACACTAGCTCAGGTCCAGCTCGCCCAAGAAGTATGGCAGTTGCTGGCGCCACCACGGCCAGTCGTGGCTAACGTTGTGTCCCCAGTAGTCCACCCATGCCTGAACCCCCAGAGCATGCAGATCAGCCTCGAGCGCCCTGGTCTCCCTGAGACTGTCTTCTTCCCAGGCTCCCTGCCCTACACAAATGACGATATCGCTATCGCGGAACCGATCAATGTACCAGGGATCGGTAAGGTTCGGCAGATAGCACAGAGGAAAGTTAAAATACACATTATCATCCATGTAGTCGCCGACGAAGGTCTGAGGGCCATAGAGGCCGCTGAGCGCAACCGCAGTGCCTACAACGTCCGGATGCTTGAAGAGCATATTCGCGGCATGGTATGCGCCCATGCTGCAACCCGTGGCCATGAACCGGCCCACATAGCCGGTGCTATCACGGACAAAGGGCACGACCTCCTCGAGTACGTAGCGCTCATACTGCAGGTGCCGCCAGCCACGGTCGCCAGGGAACATCCAGTGGGCCATCCACGACTCACAGTCGACACTGTCCAGGGTGATGAGACGCACCTTGCCCTCATCGACATACTTCCGCACAGCCTCGACCATGCCGAAGTCCTCGAATTCATAGTAACGACCACAACCAGTCGGGAAGACCAGCGCCGGCTTTCCCGCGTGTCCGTATACCTTGCAGGTCATCTCTTTGTTAAGGTGTCGACTCCACTGTGTGTGCGTCTCGATGTTCACTCCCGGCCTCCTTGGTCGGCACGACCTGGATTCAGATACCCTGTAGATCGAGGTGAGCGATGCGCGACGACAAATACATAATGGGGGGATGGCAGACCATCCCCCCACGCTGCGCCCCACAGGCGAGCCCGCCCCAGAACCTACTTAGGGCATCGCCCTGTCGCACTTCGCTATCAAGCGCGGCCCGCGCTTCGGAAGATCTCGATCTTCCTCTCGACAACAGCCTGCATGGCGTCAATGCAGGGCCCAAACACCTTACGAGGGTCGATCTGATCTGGATTCTTCTGAGTGTAATCTTGCATCGTCCGGATGAAGGCGTTGCGGATCTCCGTGTCGATGTTGATCTTGCAGATGCCACTCTCGACAGCACGGGTGATCTGGGCGTCGGGGATGCCAGAAGCCCCGTGCAGCACCAGCGGTATCGAGACCCGCTCGCGAATAGCAGTTAACCGATCAAAGTCCAGCTTCGGCTCGCCCTTATAGAACCCGTGGGCATTGCCGATGGCGACAGCCAGGAAGTCAAAGCCACCATCCTCAGCGAATCGCGCACACTCATCGGGATCGCTCATCGCAGCCTCGCGATCGCTCACCACAACGTGCTCTTCGGCACCGCCAATGCGCCCTATCTCCGCTTCGACGGGCACGCCCACGGCATGGCACACCTCGACGACCTTGCGCACCTCGGCGACGTTCTCACCATAGGGCAGCTTCGAAGCGTCGCGCATGATCGACGTGAACCCGGCGCGTAGACAAGAGATCACGGTCTTGAAATCCGGTCCGTGGTCAAGATGAATGGCAACGGGCACCGTTGCTATCTGTGCAGCCTTGCTGACAAGCATTGGGAGAAAGTCAACACCGGCGTACTTTAGCGCTCCGGCGGAGATCTGGATCAGGACGGGAGCTCGCTTCGCTTCCGCCGCACGCACAATCGCTTGTGTGATCTCGAGGTTGTTGGTGTTGAAGGCGCCCACGGCATATCCGTTCTTCTGAGCGTCCAACAGCAGTTCCTTGCTGGTGACTAACATACTGCCTCCTGGTCATGGGGATTACTGCAAATGGAGCCAGTCATACCCGGATTCCATCAAATGTCAACCAGCGACCGCCCACACAGCATTGAGAAATCAGCGCCGTTCCCACCAGACGTAGATCAGGGCATCTCCGCCATCCTCGTAGTACTCGACTTTCATTTCGTGAACGCCAGCCCTCACATCGGCCTGCCCACAATAGGCAACACCATTATTGGCGTGCCACTCATCCAGTACCAGGACACCGTCGAGGTAGTAGCGCACACCGTCATCCGCCATGGCACAGAAGGCATAGTTGTCGTCATAGAACTGAGCAGTCCTCTTCCAGCGGATGCTGAACCGATCAGCAGCAACACCGGCGATTGGGGCGCCAGTCCCCCACTCGAAGCCGATGGCCCCGTCCCATTGCGTCGCAGCGGGCGCGCCGGACAGGCTGGTCCCGTTGTAGTACTCGCCGTACCAGCTTGTGCTCACAGGTGCAGGCGTAGCCGTGGGAATGGGTGTCGGAGCAGGCGTATAGGGAGACACAGGACCAAGGCGAACGAATGAGAGCTGCATCGTAGCCATTCCCGTGTCCTCATAGTAGGCAGCAGTGATCGTGTGTGATCCGGGCGTCAGTGGGACATCGACCTGGTAGTCCGTCTCTGGTTGCGTGCGCCACGCATCAAGAACCAGGCTACCGTCTACGTAAAGGCGTACACCGTCGTCGACCCGCACACTGAAGCGATAGAGGCCACCGATGAACGCGATCGTCTTCGCCCAGCGCACCGAGAATTGGTCGTTGCCCACGCAGGTCGTTGGTCGCCCGGCGCCCCAGTGAAAGTTGATCGACGCATCGTACCGAACCAGGCACGGGGCGCCCCCCAGCGTCGCGTTGGCGTAATACTCGCCGCGCCACCCCTGTGGGCTGGTACCTGGCTGCGCGGTTGGACGCGGCGTAGGTGCCGGGGCGGCACCCGGGATCACCAGCCGCTGCCCAACGTAGATGCGCTGAAGGTTGTAGATCGAGTTTGCCTGGGCAATCGCCCAGACCGAGACCCCCGCTCGTGCGGCAATCCCGGTCAACGTGTCTCCCGATCGAACGATGTACACTGTTCCCGGGACGACCGAGCCGCCCGTCCCCGGAACCGTCAGCCGCTGGCCCACGTAGATTCGGTTAGGGTTGACAATGCCGTTGACCCGCGCCAATGTCCAGAGGTCGACACCGTACAGGCGGGCAATGCTTGTCAGGGTCTGACCAATCTGGACAGTGTGAACAATGGGACCGGCGGCACCTACGGGGGGCACGACTGTCAGCATGAGTGCGATCAGACACAGTACAGTGATCCGTCTCCGCATGGCGATACCTCCTTTGCGATCTTTCTCCATCACACGCAGAGCGTGGTGGAACGCGCTGGCTATCTCTGCAGACGGCTTGCCCTCATAATACGACGGATCGAAGACATGGTCAACCAAGCACGAACCGGAAGGAATCTGGTTGACGCAGGTCCTACCCTGTGTATCCTATGTGGATTGTAGTCATCGATCCTCAGGAGGAACCATGACCGAACACTGCGGCGACGCGACGCTACCACGATGGGATCTATCAACACTCTACCCGAGCCTCGAGTCACCAGGCTTTCAGAACGATTTCGAGAAGTGGTCGAAGATGATCACCGACCTGAAGACTTACTTCGACGAGGCCGGCATCGGCGCCGGTACAGACGACGATGCAAGCGATACGCTTGGCCGGCTGGAGATGGCTATCGGTCACTTCAACGAACTCACAGAGCTCGGACACAAACTATACAGCTACGTGACGGGCTTCGCCGCCACTGACTCACGCAACGTCACAGCCCAATCCTGGATCAGTCGTCTTCAGATTCAGATGGCAGAAGTCGAAAAGTTGGAGCCTCGTTTCGCCGCATGGGTGGGTGGACTCGACCTGGATGCTCTGGTTATGCAGTCTACTGTTGTAGCCGACCACATTCACCCGCTGCGACGTACCCAGATCGAGGCGCAGCACTTGATGCAGCCAGCGGAGGAGGAGCTCGCTGCTGATCTCAACCTCACCGGCGG
>JAKJAE010000148.1 GCA_022707665.1 Chloroflexota bacterium | reverse complement strand
ATACCTATGAGGGAGCGGGCTGGTTCCGTCGTTGGGTGACTGTGCCAACCGAATGGGACGATCGACGTGTGGTGCTTCGCTTTGAGGGTATCAACGCTCATGCGCGGGTGTGGCTCAATGAACAAGAGGTGGGAGCGTGGGATTTCCCCTTTCTGCCTTACGCCATGGACGTCCACCGTGCCCTGATGCCGGGGCAACCTACATTGATTGCCGTGTGTGTTGACAACGAGAGGCGCCCCGGCGATGTGCCCGGGATGCAGCGTGGGTGGCGCAACTATGGTGGCATCCTGCGCGAGGTGACACTCACGGCAACAGACCGGTGTTATATGGACCGTGTTGCCCTCACGGCAGTCCCCCAACAGGGCGGGGGGCATCTGGACCTGCAGGTGCTGGTCCACAACACGCGCACGACGTCGGACCTGTTCCGGATCTCCCTCGTCATTGAGGGTGCGGAAGCGGACAGCCGGGACAGGATCGAGTTGGTGGGTGCGCCAACCCTTCTGGGTGCCGGGACCTCGGCTCCCCTTACGCTAATAGGTGACATCGCCGGAGTCACATCATGGTCGCCTGACTGCCCCAGGCTCTACACGGCGCGCCTGTCGTTGGACGTCGTGCGCGACGGCTGTGTGAATGCCATCGATGCGCGGGATCTGAGGATCGGTTTCCGCACAATCGAGGCTCGGGACGGTCAGCTGCTACTGAACGGCAGCCCCATCTACCTGACCGGCTTTAACCGGCACGAGGACTCGCCCAGAACTGCGATGCGTCCGGATCCTCAGACTGCACGACACGACCTCGAGGCGATGAAAGAGGCAGGCGCCAACTTCGTGCGCTTGTGTCACTATCCGCACCATCCCTCGGAACTCGACATGTGCGATGAGCTTGGGCTACTGGCCATGGCTGAGATCCCCCTCTACTGGTGGGGTGCCCGGGACGAGGGGTCCGAGTCTCTGCTAGTCGGGCTTGCTGTGGCCCGGCAACAGTTGGAGGCGCTCGTGTGGCGAGATCGCTGCCACCCTTCAGTGATCTCCTGGTCGGTAAGCAACGAGACTCACGAAGACCGTGAGGAAGTTGCCGCTGGTAACGTCGAGTTGGTGCGTCTGGCAAAGTCGCTTGATCCCACGAGGCTCGCTGCCCACGTCAGTGACCACTGGCAACGGTACCCAAACTTCGAGGCAGATGACCTCGTCTGCGTCAATGGCTACCCAAGTGTGGGGCCTCTGGCGGGAGGATTGGAACCGGGATACGATCTTGCGCAATCCACTACATTCTGGCGCGGGGGTCTCGATGCACTCCACCGGCGCTATCCCACCAAGCCGATCCTTATCACCGAGTTTGGCTATACATCCTTCTGCGACGTGACCGACAGTCCATACGGTGGCGATGTTCACGCAGCCGTGCTCGAGGCCGAGTTCTCGGGCATGCAAGCTCCCTACGTGTGTGGGGCTACGGTCTGGTGCTGGGCGGACCACGCATGGCCTCCTGCCACTTTCTCGTTCTGTGGGCACCTGGCAGTGAGTCCCTATGGTGTGTTGACTCGAGATAGGATCAGAAAACTGCCGTTCTGGACGATACGGCGCCTATATAGGACGCGTCAGGGCATCGCTGATCTGCCCCGGCATGAAGGTCGCCCTGCACCATCGGCATCGGGCTATGGGGTCGAGATGGTGCGGACGACGCTGCAAGATATTCCGGTTGTAACCTTTCCCGAGGGTTTTAGCATTCGGGCTATGCGACCGGATGAGGGAGGTCTCTGGACCGACATCTGGCGCGACGCCGAGGAGTTTGGGGCTATCGAGCCCACACTCTTCCAGAGCCAGTTCGGGGCTGATATCGAGGCATTGCGGTGGCGTGGGTACATCGTGCAAGACAGTCGAGGCGTCGGGGTGGCCACGATCACGTCCTGGTACAACCGGGCTCACAAGGGACAGGACTATGGTCAGATCCACTGGGTTGCGACGCGACGATCGCATTGGGGGCTCGGCCTGGGGAAGGCGATGCTATCCTACGCGCTCATACAGATGGCTCAGTGGCATGAGCGGGCCTTTCTGGGCACCCAGACCCGACGACTTGCCGCGATCAAGCTGTACCTGGACTTTGGGTTCGTGCCCGACCTCGATGGACCCTGGGCGCGCGAGGCCTGGCGGGAGGTACGAGAGGTGCTTGATCATCCGGTGCTGTCCAGCCTCGAACTATAGCTTCCGTGGAGATAACGCGTGATAGACCTATACCTTGAGGATTTGGAGAGTCGCATTGATCCTGAAGTCGAGGAGGCGCTGTGGTCCGAGTGGACGACATTCACCGACAACGAATTCCAGGGGAGCATCTTTACGCCTCGTCGCGCGCGATCGGCCTCCCCCGGACTTCCGTGGCCACACGTGCCGGTGAACAACGCTCTCGAGAGCTATGAGTTGATGGCGCTGCAGCAATTGAGTCAGTGCTCACGAGCCCTGACCGCCGGGACGGGCGAGATCCTGGCCGTACGGTGTAACTATGGAACGGGTATCATGCCTACGCTCTTCGGCGCAAAACTGTTCCTGATGGATGCGGAGACCGACACGCTGCCTACGACGATCCCGCTCGGCGGGATGGACGCTACGACACTCTCCGCCTCGCTGGGACGGGCCGATGCAACGAAGGCGGCTGAGGCTGTCAAGGTGTTGCTGGATCGAGGTGTTCCAGATGTCCGGGGTGGCCTGGGAACCCAGGTCTTTGAGATGGCTGCCGTCTATCGTGAGCTGTTTGCTCCCTATCCCAAGTTGGGGCGGTACGTGCACCTCTACCACCCCGACCTCCAGGGTCCCATGGATGTCTGTGAGTTGCTCTGGGGAAGCTCGCTGTTCGTCGCCCTCGTCGAGGCCCCCGACCTCGTAACGGCACTCCTGGAACTCGTGACGCAGACCTACATAGCGTTCATGGATGCCTGGATCGCTGAGGTGCCGTCACCCGCGGATCACGCTGTTCATTGGTCGATGGTGCATCGGGGGACGTTGATGCTCCGCGACGATTCGGCCATGAACCTCTCGCCACGCATGTTCGAGCGGTTCATCATGCCTTACGATGCGCGCTTGCTCTCGACTTACGGGGGCGGGGCACTGCATTTCTGCGGACGAGGCGATCACTACATCCGGATGGCCTCGGAGATGCCCGGCCTCACCGCGGTGAACCTGAGCCAGCCCGAGCTCAATGCTATGGATGTGATATTCGACAATACGATTGGCAAAGGCATCCCTATAATCGGATTGCCACGTGACGCGGCAGAGGCAGCCCTGGCGCGAGGGCGTGACCTTCACGGGTTGGTGCATTGCTGGTGAGGAGGAGAGGTATGCGCGCGAAGGATGTACAGACGTACCTGCGGTCGCTGGATGGCGGGTGGATGGATCTGGAGAAGACGGTTGACGTGTTCAAGTCCGGTAGCCCCGAGGTCGAGGTGCGCGGCATTGCTGTGTCGTGGATGAGCACTACGGCAGCGCTCAGAACGGCGCTCTCTGCCGGCTGCAACCTTCTCATCACCCACGAGCCAACGTACTACGATCACTACGACGATCATCTTGGATGGACCTTCGACTACGAGGGCACGCGCTCCAAGCGCGCCTTCATCGAGGAAAGCGGGATCACCATCATTCGCTGCCACGATCTGTGGGATCAGGTGCCAAAGATTGGCATCCCCGATGCCTGGGGCGAGGCTCTGGACCTTGGACAAGCCATTGGCGGCGAGGGGTACTACCGCGTCTATGATGTTAGTGGCCGATCCGCGGGTGACGTGGCGCGTCAGGTCGCGGCGAGGACAGCGAAGTTTGGTCAGGAGGCCGTGCAGCTTATCGGTGATCCAGGGACGCCGGTCCACCGTGTAGCCATCGGCGCCGGTGCCATTACGCCACTATTCGGGTATGTTCGCGACTTCGGTGAGGCCTATGGATTGGACCTTGCCATTTGCACCGATGATGGCTTTACCTACTGGCGCGAGGGTGCGTACGCTCTCGACACAGGGCTGCCCGTGATCATCGTGAACCATGCCACGGCAGAGGAACCGGGCATGAGATGTCTGGCAGATCACCTGCGCCTTCAGTTCCCCGCGGTGCCCGTGCGATTCATTCCGCGAGGGTGCATCTACAGGCAGGTGACAGGCTAACCGTGACTCGGTCCGGACATTGCCGGAGAGCAGAGCGCTCCGAGGCTTCAGGATTCCCCAGAGCGCTCTGGAGGCTCAGGGGCGGGTCCTACTTGCCGTAGACTGCTTCCTGCAGGCCGCGCAGGTAGCCGATGGCGAACAGACGCCCAATGTTCGAGTAACTGGGGCGTGAGTTGTCGTCGCCCTCCATCGTTGGTACGTGGTCAGGGCGGCAGACGCCGTAGTAGCCCACTTCCTTGTACGCCTTCATGCACGCGAGCATGTCCGTCTTGCCGTCATCGTGGAAGGTCTCGACGAACTTATACTTGTCACCACGCACATCCCGGAAGTGGACGAAGAAGATCTTGCCTTGCTTGCCGAACTGGCGGATTGCGGCAGGTAGGTCGTCGGTCATCAACGTGAAGTTGCCCTGGCACAGGGCGATGCCGTTGACCGGGCTCGGATACAGGTCCAGCAGTCGTTGGTAGTTTTCGATGCTCCGCATGATGCGTGCGAGCCCGCGAATGGGCGACAGTGGCGGATCGTCTGGGTGCATCGCCAGCTTCACGCCGGCCGACTCTGCCACAGGGACCACGATCTTCAGAAACGCCTCGAGGTTCTCCCAGAGGACATCGTCTTCGACTACACCGTACTCAGTGAGTGGCGCATCCTTGATGAGATCGTAGTCAAAGCTGGTGGCGAGCGCGCCACCGCGAGATGGCGTCGTGGTTGAGGTTCGCATCCAGTTCATGATGGGCATCCACTCGTAGCACCAGACGGGGATACCGAGCTTACCCATATTCTCGATCAGGTCGACGACATACTCGATCTCCTGATCCTTGCCAGGCAGGCCAAGCTTGATCTTGTTCATCGGCGGCCTGCTCTCGAGAACGTCGAGCGTAAACCCGTAGTTCTCGTAGAGGGTCTTCAGGTGGACGAGGGCCATGTAGCTCCACGGCAACTGGTCCCTGGGCACATCGAAGCCCTGGCGCATGTCCATGCCGCCTACGGCGTGGGTGACGCCCGCCTGTTTGACCATTGTCCAGAGGGGAGAGGGGTGGGGCGGCAGCATCTCAGCGATCTTCATACCCGAAATCTCCTTGTGCGATAGGGTTAGCCTGTATGATAGTGGTTCGGCGGCAACACGCGAGGGCAAGCTCAAACGGCACTCATCCACAGGCGTCCGAAGGGCGGACAGGCTGCCTGTAGGCGAAGGCGCGGGCATCGATCGCGCGTGAAACTGCAAGAACACCGTCAAGGTGGTCACATTCGTGTTGCAGCAGCTCCGAGAGGTCACCGGTGAGGCGCACCGTGTGCTCTTGCCAGTCCAGGTCCCGGTATGTGAGTTCGCACGTTGCGTGACGGCGCAACCGTACCAACAGGTTGGGAAAGCTCATGCAGTCATCCCAAAGCTCGACCATCTCCTTGCTCCCATCGTGCACGATGGGATTGATGAGCGGCGAAGGCGTAGGGATGCCTGTCGTGTTGTCCAGCGTGCTGTTGCTGACCCGCTCCAGGAAGACGAGGCGCTTCAGCACGCCAATCTGTGGTGCCGCGATGGCCCGTCCCACGCCGTGTTGCGCGCGGAAGGCCAACAGCGTGTCGCGCAGATCCTGTATGGTCGGTGCCAACTCGCTCAACTCCTCGCGTTTCACTGGAGTGCAGATCTGGTAGAGGATGGGATCCCCAAGCAATACGATGTTGCGAATCGTCATCTGTCTCCTCTGGTGATGCAGAACATGCTACAGGAAAGTGTGACAGGTGGGAGCAGCCCCGCAGAGCAGGCCATCGGACCTGTCACCAGCCAAGGTCAGCCATCGCACTGCGGACGATGGTCTCCTCGATCCAGGGAAGTGTCTCGGTTGCGCGCTCTAGCGTGATCTCCCCAGCCTTGCCGCAGAATACGGCGGTGTCGCCCGGCTCTGTCCGGCTCAGCGCGTAGTGGATCGCCTGCAGCCTATCAGGCTCCAGTATGTAGTTGGCCCGCCCCACTTCGTCGGCTCCCCGTTTCATCTCATTCAGAATGTCGTAGATGGGCGTGTCTCGACAGTCTTCCTCGGTGAAGATCGCCAGGTCGGCAAGCGTCGCTGCGACTTCGCCCAGAGGGGCACGCTTGCTTGGATCCCGTGGGCCGCCTGCCGATCCGAGTACGACGATGAGCCGTCGAGCCGTCGTCTGTCTTAGCGTCGAGAGCGCCACTCTGAGGCTGTCCGGTGTGTGGGCGAAGTCGAGAACGACGCGGACCGGTGTAGTCTGCAGTATCTGCATTCGCCCTGGCACACCAGGAAAGCTAGCAAGGCCTCTCTGGATGTCGGGCGGTGCAATGCCGAGATGGTCGACCGCTGCAATCGCGGCCATCGCGTTGGCGACATTGTAGGTTCCGATCATCGGAAGCGTTGCCGCAAACTGGCCCTGTGGATGGTGTACGGAGAACGAGAGCCCCTCACCATCCTCTATGATGTCACCTGCCCACCAGTCTGCTTCCAAGCCATCCTTGTCGGCATACGTCGTGTGATCGCGGTTGACGAGTCGCATGCCCCACGGATCGCGCCTGTTGACAACGGCGAAATCACTGGCCTCGAAGAGGATGCGTTTTGCCTCAAAGTAACCTTCCATATCGCCATGGAAGTTGAGGTGTTCTGGCGCGAGATTGGTCCAGACGGCCACGTCGAACCGTGTGCCGCGAAGCCTGTGTTGCGCGAGCGCCTCACTGCTGGCCTCGACCACGGCGTGCGTGCAGCCCTGGTCGACTATGCGTG
>JAKJAE010000147.1:303-6895 GCA_022707665.1 Chloroflexota bacterium | reverse complement strand
GTCTTTCCGACGTTCTCACAACAGGCAGCCCTTGGACAGACCGACGCCCTGAAGACAACGCTGATCAACGCATTGCGAATGCTGGTCGCTCTGACACTCCCCGCGTCGGTCGGGATGATCGTGCTTGGCGAGCCCCTCGTGGCGCTGCTCTTTGAGCGCGGTGCATTCGACGCAGAATCGACCGCTGCCGTGGCCTGGGCGCTCGCTTTCTTTGCCCTGGGGCTTGTAGGCCATTCGGCGCTCGAGATTCTGGGCCGAGCCTTCTACGCCTTGCAGGACACCTGGACACCGGCAAGAGCAGCAACCGTGTCAGTGGCACTGAATGCACTCCTGGGCCTCCTGCTGCCGTCTCTGTTCTCGCGGCTGCACCTGTTGCCGCTGGGAGGACTTGCGCTGGCGACGGCGATGGCCACTCTCGTGGAGATGACGATCCTACTGGTCCGGATCCGAGCCCGTCTGGGCTCCCTCCGCGGGCGCGAACTGCTCGAGACCACGGCCCGGGTCGCGTTGGCCTCAGCCGGGATGGGAATCGCTCTCTGGGCGCTGGGAAGAGTCTGGGAGGCGTCGCTGGTGCTGCTTGCCCTGGTGGGCGTGCCTCTCGGTGCGCTGGTCTACCTGGTGCTGGCCTGGCTGCTTGGCATTGAGCAGCTCCAATCTGCAGCCCGGATGATCCTTGGTCGGGCCCGGGCCTAGAGGACGTCATGGTCATCACGCTGACTACAGACTTTGGGCACGATGATGGGTATGTCGGGACCATGAAAGGCGTGATGGCAACGATTGCGCCGGGCGTGCCGCTGATCGACATCACGCACTCAATCCGGCCTCAGGCGGTGGCTGAAGCTGCGTATGTTCTGTGGGCCAGCCTGCCCTATTTTCCGTCTGGAAGTGTTCATCTGGTCGTGGTCGATCCCGGGGTGGGCACGGCCCGACGGGCTATCGTCTCGCGCACAGCGTGGGGTGTGTTGGTGGGCCCTGACAATGGCGTCTTCTCGTATGTGTGGGCAGCAGCACCTCCAGATCTGATCGTCGCCCTGGAGAATCGCCAGTACCGCAGAGGTAAGGTCAGTTCCACCTTTCACGGGCGTGACATCTTTGCGCCAGCGGCGGCCCACATTGCTGCTGGCGTCCCATTGGAGTGTTTTGGTCGTGTCGTGATGGATGCGGAGCGTCTCCCCCTGCCGCTCATCGAGATCAGCCCGGGACGGATCCGGGGGAACATCCTGCACATTGACCGGTTCGGCAATGCCGTGACGAGCATCGGCCGGCTCAACTGGACAGCGCCTGACCTCGATCTGGTGCCAGCGTTTGGCCCTCAGAGTTCGGTAAGGCTAGATCCCGATGAGGTGACGGTATCCGTGCGTGGTCGCACTCTGAGCCAGATCCACTACACCTATGGCGAGGTCGCGAGTGGTGATCCGGTTGCCCTGGTGGGCAGTGAGGGATTGCTTGAGATCGCTCTGAATCGCGGACACGCAGCCGAAGCGCTTGGGCTGGCAGTTGGGGATGACGTGTTGCTGACGGTCAGAAATCTAAAAGGAGCGGACAATGGCGGACGTTAGCGACTACTTTGTGATTGAGGGTGGGGTGCCTTTGGTAGGCGAAGTTGCGCCTGCAGGAAACAAGAATGCTGCTCTGCCGACGCTGGCGGCGTGCCTTCTCACGGAAGAGCCCGTGGTCCTGCGGAACCTACCCGCGATTCGGGATGTTGAGGTGATGGCTGAGTTGCTGGAGGCCCTCGGTGTCAGCGTGCAGCGACTCGATCCTCACACCTGGCGGTTGGAGGCGAGCGGGGTGAGGCGCCCGGAGTCTGATCAGCTCGACCCCCACCAGTTCCGGGCGATCCGCGGGTCGATTCTGATGGCCGGGCCGTTACTGGCCCGAGTGGGACGTCTGGCCATCCCCGCACCTGGTGGGGACGTGATCGGGCGGCGACGTGTCGACACGCACTTCCTGGCATTTGAGGGCCTTGGCGCCGATGTGACGGTCGTCAATGGCTATTTCGAGGTTCGCGCAGATCGTCTGCGTGGCGCCGATATTCTTCTTGACGAGGCAAGCGTCACCGGCACAGAGAATGCGGTGATGGCTGCGTCGTTGGCGCAGGGCACGACGATCCTGCGGAATGCGGCGTCTGAGCCGCACGTTCAGGATCTGTGCCAGATGCTTAACGCCATGGGTGCCAAGATAACGGGAATCGGTACCAATACCCTGGTGATTGAAGGGGTTGCTCGCCTCCACGGCGTCGAGTTCACGATCGGGTCCGATCATATTGAGGTGGGAAGCTACATCGCCCTGGCAGCGGCGACGGGTGGTGAGATCCTGATTCGGAACGCGCAGCCCGAGAATCTGCGGATGATCCTGATGACCTTTGAACGTCTGGGAATCACGGCAGAGCCGAGAGGTGGCGATCTGTTCGTGCCACGGAACCAGTCACTGGATATCATAGCCGATCTGGGAGGCGCAATACCCTCCATTTCGGACGCTCCCTGGCCTGCGTTCCCGGCGGATCTCATGAGCATTGCCCTGGTCGCAGCCACCCAAGCAAAGGGCGTCGTGCTCTTTCATCAGAAGATGTTCGAGAGCCGTCTCTACTTCGTAGACAAACTCATCCCGATGGGGGCGCGCATTGTCGTGTGCGACCCGCACCGGGCGCTGGTCTACGGCCCGTCGATGCTGACGGGAGACACAATGACGAGTCCAGACATCCGTGCCGGGATGGCCATGTTGATCGCGGCGTTCGCAGCCAAGGGGACTTCCAGGATTCATAACATCCATCAGATCGATCGAGGGTATGAGCAGATCGAGGCAAAGTTGGCTCCTCTCGGTGCACGGATCAGCCGTTGGTGCGACGCGACCTGCAAGTGGCCAGTGGCCTGAGCTAGGCGGCGGGTCAGTGCCTATGGATGATGGACTGCGGTCTCGCCTGAGGAAGCTCGGTGTGGTACAGGGTCTTGCGGGATTGGGTGCGGCGCGTGCCACTTCAGACCCCGGCGCCGCTTGCTGCGATGGTGTACAGGACGTCGAGGTTGGGGTCCACAAGCCGAGACGGCAAGTTCTGCCGGGCCTGGCGCACGCAACCCCGTATGGGCATTTCTGGCTCTCTCGTCAGGTGTACCCGCCGAGCTTCATCCACGGTCGCCAGTTGTTTGGCGATCTTGCAGGACTGGACGCAGATGCTCTGGCGCTCATGGGTGTGCCCGATCTTGGGCCCCGGCCGGCATTCATCGATACCGAGACTACGGGCCTTGCCGGGGGCGCAGGGACGCTGGCGTTTCTGGTGGGGGTGGCGACCTGGGAAGAAGCCAAGCTTGTCCTGCACCTCATTTTCATGCGCAACCCTGCAGAGGAGCCAGCAGCTCTCAGTTACCTGACCGACGTGCTGCGCGGGGCCACTGGCTTGGTGTCGTTCAACGGTCGGGGCTTTGACATTCCGATACTGCAGGCGCGGTACATCGTGAACCGCATGGTGCCCGCGGTTCTGGACTTACCTCATCTCGACCTGCTGCTGATCGCCCGTCAGTTGTGGCGTGATCACCTTGCTTCGCGCCGCCTTGGTGAGCTTGAACGGCAGGTGCTGGGCGTAGTTCGGACCGAACAGGACCTCGAGTCGGCACTGATCCCGATGCTCTACCGGCAGTACCTCGAGTCCGAGGATCCGACCGATATGGCCCGGATCTTCTATCATAACGAGGTGGATGTACTGAGCCTCGTGAGTCTCCTTATCCATACGGCCCGGATGATCGTGAGGCCTGAGACAATGGCGTTGGCACCAGGTGAGTGGGCGGGCGTTGGCCGGGTCTATGCCAAGGCTGGCCGTGAGGCTATCGCTGTGCAAGCCTGGAGCCAGGCCCTGAATTCCCAGCTGGGGGGGCTTAACCCGGAGACCGCGGCGCGCCTGTGGGGAGAGCTTGCGCTTCGCCACAAGCGGTGTGGCGAGTGGGCAGCAGCATTGGCGCTTTGGGACCGGTGGATCGATGCGTTGCCCTGGGCGATCGCTCCCCTTGTCGAGAAAGCGATGTACTACGAATGGATCGTCGGGCAGCCAGGCGAGGCCCTGACGTGCTGCGCCGAAGCGCTCCGGCGAGCGGCTGCGCTACCGCTGGGACCAGCGCGCGCGAGACTCGAGGATGAGTTACACCATCGTGAGGAGCGGCTGATGAGGCGCCTCAGTGGCGTGGCGAAAGCCAGCGAGGATGGTGTGGCACGTGCTGACCAGCACCCCATGCGGCCGAACGAGCTTGACGAAAGAGAGTAGGTGCTCATGACAACTCGCGTAGTCCTCGCAACGCATAACCCAGGAAAACGCCGCGAGTGGTCGATGCTCCTGGGCGGACTCGACATCGAGCTCGTTCTGCCCGAGGAGGTCGGGATCCATGACGCGGTGGACGAGACTGGCGCGACCTATGAGGAGAACGCAGTACTCAAGGCGCGTGAGCTGATGCGCCTTACAGGTCTGCCCGCACTGGCCGATGACTCGGGCCTGGAGGTGGACGCACTTGAAGGGGCCCCAGGCGTTCACTCGGCGCGCTTCCGCCCAGGCCCTGACGCAGTGCGCTACCAGGCCCTGCTCGAAGCTCTCGTGGGCGTTCCAGGAGAGGCACGGACTGCCCGCTTCCGCTGCTGGGCGGCGCTGGCACTACCCGACGGGCGCACCTTTACAGCAGAGGGAGTTTGTGAGGGCGTCATTGCATTGTCCCCTGTAGGCGAGCTTGGGTTTGGATATGATCCAGTCTTCCGACTGCTGGAGTTGGACCAGACAATGGCGGAGCTCACGCCTGAGGCGAAGAACCGGGTGAGCCACCGAGCGCGAGCCGCACAGGCCTTGCGGCCGACACTCGAGCGGGTGCTCGGGTCGTAAGCCCGGAGAACTCGCGCCCGGCTGGCTGCCTGCAGTCCCCGTTCCAGCCCGGCAGGGGAGCGTGAGCAAACACTGGCCTGGTCAGCTTGCGCGGACTGCGTTTGGCCGGATTACGGGTGCGCGGATCACGTTTGTGCATCACGCTTGCGTAGGCGCCAGTTCGGCCAGTTCCCACGCTGCTGATCGAAAGGATGGTCCTGTGAACTGATGGATACGATCTCGATGGAAAAGGAACTGAGGACTTTCCGTCCTCCGTCTGCCGTGGGTTTGGGACTCCCGGATGGGCTCGTCTGGCCACGCTATGGTGGCAGATCGGTAGGAAACCTTGGACCGGCAGTATGCGAGGCTCTGGATGCTCCTGATGTGCTCTTACCGGGGGCCCTGGCACCGCTGGCCTCGGGCCTCATCGATGACTTGTATGAGGGCGTCCGTCGCGTCATCTTACTGGTGATGGACGGGATGGGATGGATGGCCCTTCATCGCGTGATGGGGACTGGTGAAGACCTGGCATTCCACGATCTGGCCCGGAACGGCCGTCTGGTTCCGTTGACGACTACATTCCTGTCGACAACCAATAGCGTCCTGAGCACGATCTTCACGGCGCATCCTCCAGCCCAACACGGGTTGTTGGCCTACGAGCTGTTCCTGCGGGAGTGGATGATGGCCGTGGAGTCGATCGGGTTTTCTTCGCCGTGGGAACCCTTTGCCAACACGCTGCTCAAGTGGGGGTTCGACCCTGAGGCCTTTCTGCCGGTTCCCAGTTTGGCACAAAGGCTCTCTTCTCGTGGGGTGGTGACTGTCTCGGTGACACATAAGTCGATCGCAACAACGCCACTCTCGCGGATGCACTTTCGAGGAGCCAAGGAGACCCGTGGCTATAGCTATGCATCGGATTTCTGGGTGTCGCTTCGACAGGTGTTGAGCGACTATCGACGACGCCGGCTTTTCGTGTCCGGTTACTGGTCAGCGGTCGACACCCTGGCCCATAAGTATGGGCCTGGCCATATTACCGAGGAGGCCGAGATTCGGTCGATCTCCCTTCTGATGAAGGACATTTTACTGAATCACCTCACTGCCGAGGATCGCAAGGGGACCCTGCTGTTGATGACGGCCGACCACGGACAGATCCGCACGCCCGCGGCTGAGACCGTGGTCTTAACCGACCACCCAGATCTGCGTGACCTTCTGTGGTTACCCCCCGTCGGTGAAGGGCGGGCCCCTTTTTTCCATGTGCGCGAAGGGACATACGAGCGTGCCCTTGCCTATCTGAAGCAGCACTTCGGTGAGCAGTTTGTGTTCCTGTCCCGCCAACAAGTGCTCGATGCGGGACTCCTGGGTCCAGGCCCGATCTACAACGAGTTACAATGGCGCCTCGGTGATATTGTCGGCATCGCCACTGGCAACGGGGCTTTTGCGCGCACCGCTGAGGACGCGAAGCGGTTGCCTGGACGTCATGGTAGTCTCACTCCAGAAGAGATGCTCGTGCCGTTGTTCGCTGTGCGTCTCGACTCCTAACTCTGCTGTCTACGTGGGGGAACGATGACTGTTGTTCGGATGCTTCTAGTTGGACTGGGCAATCTGGGGCGGCGGTTCTGTGAGATCGTGGCCGAACGCGAGGACCTGCTGGCTGAGCGTTACGGACTCCGACTCGTGTTGGTCGGCGCGGTTGACAGCCGGGGGGCTGCCTACGACCCAGCGGGGCTCGATTTCGGGGCCGTGGCTCGACTCAAGCTTGAT
>JAKJAE010000147.1:0-271 GCA_022707665.1 Chloroflexota bacterium | reverse complement strand
CCTGGTGTGGGCCGCCGCGGCTGGGGAGCCGCAGAGTTCGTCGAGGCGTGTGACGCTGACGTGTTGCTTGAGGCGTCGCCGGTGAACCTTGATCATGGGGCAGAGCCGGCCCTGTCGTGCATTCGCCTGGCGATGCAGAAGGGGATGCACGTCGTTACGCCAAACAAGGGACCGCTTGTTGTGGCATTTCGTGCGCTACACGAGCTCGCTCGAGTCCGGGGCGTCAGCTTCCGGTACGATGGGACCGTCGCGGGTGGGGCTCCGGCCCTCA
>JAKJAE010000146.1 GCA_022707665.1 Chloroflexota bacterium | reverse complement strand
CCGCCGGCGTGAACGCTCACGTGCAGGCAGTGGATCGAGAGCCTGGAGGCTGTTTTGTGATGCTGTCCGTGCGAGTGTACAATCACCCAAGGAGGCATCGCCATGCAGATATCGACCCAATTCGAGTGGGTGAACCTAACTCCGGAACCTGGCAACTATACGTTCGGCTACTACGACCGCTGCCCCTGGGATGCCACACAGCACCTGCACCTCGCGCTGCGGATACCGCATCAGGATCATTTACCCGAGCCCGGCGAACTCGCCAGCGTCGGGGTCGTCGATCGCGAGGCGCGCGTCTTTCACGAGCTGGCGCAGACCCGGGCATGGTGCCACCAACAGGGAGCGATGACCCTCTGGCTGAAGCAGGCCCCAGGCACGTTTATCTACAACGACTTCGTACAAGAGGGTGACGAGTGGCGTCCGATCGCGCGCATCCACAGCCTCGACCGGGGCGCGATCGGTCAGCTCAACGTGCCCATCTACACGATCTCGAACAACGGGCGTTGGGGTGTCAGCCTGAACTTCGGGCGTATCCCACGTCGGGGCTACTCCTACGCCCTTGCGCCCCTGCCGCGCACGAAGCCTGCACCAGATCTCGATAACGATGGCCTGTTCCTGGTGGACATGGTCACAGGCACGGCGCACCTGATCGCCAGCTACCGGCAGATGATCGAACGCCATCCCTATCCTTACGACCTTAGTGCCCAGGATCCAGGCATTTACATGTGGCTAAACCATGCGATCTTCAACAGCGATAGCAGCCGCGTGATGGTCCTCTTTCGAACGGCACCGCAGATGGAGCCACCGGTGCCGTGGCGCACGCATATGTTCACGATGGCGCTCGATGGCAGCGATCTCCGGTGCAGCCTCTCCGACATCTACTGGCGAGGCGGGGCGATCTCGCATCAGATCTGGGGACGCACACCGGGAGAGATCCTGGTGGATGCCGACTGGTGTGGGCGGGGGCACGAGTACATCGTGTTCGATGAATCACACCACCCGTTTCAGGCTCACCGCATCTCGGTGGGTATGGGGCCGGCAGGTCACCTAAACTTCTCACCCGACGGACATTGGATGGCCGCGGATACTTACCCCGACGCAGAGGGTGTCCAGCGCCTGGCACTGGTCAATGTAGCCACCGGCGAGATCACCGAAGTAGGCCGGTTCCGCCATCAGACGCCCGGAGCCACGGGCGACGTGCGTTGCGATCTTCATCCCCGTTGGTCAGCCGATGGACGTTATCTAACGGTCGACACGATCCACGACGGGGAACGGAAGATCTATATGCTGGAAGTTGGCCACTGAAAGGGTATAGGCAAGCGTGAACAAGCCAACACAGGCAGATGTGGTGGTGGTCGGCGGAGGGCCAGCGGGGATCGGGGCCGCGATCGCGGCCGCCCGAGCAGGTGCCGACACGTTGCTCCTGGAGCGCTACGGTTTCTTCGGAGGTGTTGCGGCCTATGGCTGTGGTATGCCGATCAACCAGATGCGCCCGGCAGGCGTGCCACGTGGCGTCATCCACGAACTGATCATCGAAGGCCTGCTCTCCTATGGTGACGATGCGGTTCGGATCTCGGATCACGCCCTGGTGTGCAACGTTGAGTACCTGAAGGTTGCGGTGATGGATGTGCTGGACCAGGTAGGTTGCCGCTATTGGCTCCACAGCCGCATCGTGGACGCCCGAGTCGAGCAAGGGCGGGTCTCACGTGTTGACCTCGCCACAAAGACGGGGGTCACTGAGATCGCGGCTGGCGTAGTCGTCGATGCAACAGGCGATGCCGATATCGCTACCTACGCCGGCGCCGAAACACTCAAGGGGCGGGAGTCTGATGGCTTCCTCTCGCCGATGACGCTCAACGTGATCATCACCAACGTCGACGTCGCGGCAGCTCGTGAGTTTCAGCGTCAGGGCGGCCTGAAGCGCATCCTCGATGCAGCTCGGCAGCGGTATCCGCTGCTCCCCGAGAGCCTGGGTCTCGAGCGCCCACCATTCCCGATCGAGAATGCCCTGGTACTCAACCACAGCGGCACCAAGCTGCGCGGCGTGCTCGATGGCACACGACTAGAGGACTTGACCGAGGCCGAGCGATACAGCCGTCACCAGGCAATTGAGATCGTCCAAGCCCTGCGGGAGTATGGCGACCCAGCGTTCGCCCACGTGCAGCTCGCGGCAACTGGCCCCCAGGTCGGCGTACGCGAGACAAGAAGGGTAAAGGGGCTCTACATCCTCACCGAGGCCGATGCACTGGAAGGTCGCCGGTTTTCCGATGCGATCGCCTGGCGCAGCGGCATGCTTGACATTGGGTTCACACGCTATGAGCCGATGAAGGTGCACGACGTGCCTTACCGAGCCCTGGTGCCGGAGACCGTCGATGGCTTGCTGACCGCCGGACGGTGCATCTCAGCGACGCACGTAGCAGCATCAGCAGGGAAAAGCATGGGCAACTGCGTCGCGACAGGTCATGCAGCGGGTCTGGCTGCGGCCCTGTCTATCCAGCATGCCTGCCATCCCCGCGACGTGGATGTACACGCCGTCCAGGCTGCGCTGCGTGCCGATGGAGTCGATCTGGCGTGGAATCCACCGTCGACCTACAATGCAAAGTAGTGCTAGCCAGGAGCGATCATGAAGATAGCTGACGTTGTGCTGTTCAAGGCATCAGGAACGTGGCAGAGCCCCCCTTTTCCACCCGGCGACCGGCAATCCCAGGCAACCGACATCTACCCAGAGTTCAACGCCCGCGGTTGGCAGCCCGGCCCTGGGGTCCCACAGCAGATCAGCGAGATCTACGTCGAAATCCAGACCGACTCGGGTCTCTCAGGCCTCTTTGGCCCTATCGAAGAGTATCAGGCCGACGTCATCCGCTCGCTGCTGCGGCCTTACCTGATCGGACGCGACCCGCTGGCGATTGAACTCCTCCACGACCAGATGCTGCGCCTCCACCGGCACGGGCGCTCCGGGATTTTCATGACCGGCGTGAGCCCAATCGATTGTGCCCTCTGGGATCTGAAGGGAAAGGCATTGGGTCAGCCGATCTACCGGCTTTTGGGCGGGCCGACGCGGCCTGCCGTGCCGGCTTATGCGAGCATGCTCGGCTACTCGATCGATCCAGACGAGGCCGTATCTGTCGCCCTGGACTTCAAAGCCCGGGGGTTCAGCGCCCAGAAGTGGTTTTTCCGCTATGGGCCGGGCGACGGTGAGTCAGGCAAGGCGCGCAACGTGGCGCTCGTGAAAGCACTTCGCGAGGCCCTGGGACCATTCTACCCGCTGATGTTCGATGCCTATATGGGGTGGGATCTGAGCTATGCCTCAGAGATGGTGCGCGCGATGGAGCCCTTCAATCTGACGTGGCTAGAGGAGCCCCTCGCTCCAGAGCGTGTAGGCGCCTTCAGGAGACTAGGTAAAGCCTCGCGGGTCCCGTTGGCCACCGGAGAACACGTCTACACGCGGTGGCAGGTCAAAGAGCTGTTGGTCAATGATGCCATTGACGTGATCCAGACCGATCCGGACTGGACTGGCGGCATTTCAGAGTTGGTGAAGATCTGCACCCTTGGATCGGCTTTTGAGGTGCCGGTGGTCGCGCATGGGCACTCGTTACTGGCGGCACTCCACGTCGCCGGAGCACAGTCACCCAGTACCGTACCCTACGTGGAGTTCCTCTACCGCCATCAGGCTCGCAAGCAAGCCCTCCACAAGCACCAGTTCTACCCGGAGAACGGTAACCTGACCCTGCCTGACCTTCCTGGCCTCGGCCTGGTTCTTGACGAGGACCGAGTGACGCGGGAGGATATGACGGTTTAGTGCAGAACATCCAGAAATCTGCCCGGCTGACCGCCAGAGCCTTCAGCCGGACAGGCCTTCTGCAACCACACCTATCCAGAGGAGACACATCATGACCGCGGTTGGTGAGAAGAAGGGATGGCCTGAGGGCTATGTCGAGGCAAACGGGATTCGGCTCCACTACTGGCGCACGGGCGACGGCAGCAAACCGGCACTGGTGATGTGTCACGGGTTCAGTGACAACGGCCTATGCTGGCGACCGGTCGCGCAGATGCTGGAGGACGCCTTCGACATCTATATGGTGGACGCGCGCGGGCACGGACTCTCAGATGCTCCGGAGACAGGCTACACGGCGCAGGACCGCGCCGATGACGTGGCATGCTTTGTCAAGGCTATGGGATTGCAGATGCCCGCGATCATGGGGCATTCCATGGGCGGATCGACCGCCGGAGCCGCGGCTGCCACGTATCCAGACCTCTTCAGCAAGGTGGTGCTCGAGGATCCCGCCTGGTTTGCCGAAGGAACGCGTCGGCAGGCGATGAACGAGGAAGAGCGCGCGGCCTTCAACAAGGAGCGGCGCGAGCGCATCATCGAGCAGAAGAAGATGACCAAGGAAGCCCTCATCGCGATGTGCCGCGAGCAATCGCCCGCCTGGGCAGAAGCCGAGCTCGATGCCTGGGCAGAGTCCAAACAGCAGCTCAGTCCCAATGTCGTCGGAAGCTGGGAGAACAAACCCAGGCCCTGGCAAGAGATCGCAACGTCGATAAAAGCGCCCACGCTGCTCGTCACTGCAAACACAGAGAAGGGCGCAATCGTCACACCCGAGATCGCCGCAGCCGCCAAAGTCATCAACCCGAAGATCGAGGTTGTCCTTTTCAGCGAGGCGGGCCATAACATCCGTCGCGAAGCGTTCGACGGATACGTGGATGCCGTGCGGGCCTTCTTGCTGGCACACTAGTCGCACTCAGATATTCCACAGACCAACCCTACGAGGAATGCCATGTCCCAGGACTTCAAGGTAAAGATCGGGTTTGTGCCATCGTATCGTTTCCGGTTCACACCGTGGTGCGAGAAGATGCGGGCCGACAGCCTGGCAGCTTTCGCCAAGATCGAGGGAATGGACGTCGTGGTTCCCCAGCCGGCACCGGATGGAAAGATGCTGGATGCCGAGAAGGGACTGACGCCCAACGGCACCGTCTCGACCCTGGACGAAGCTGAGGCCGTTGCGGAGTATTTTCGCCGCCAAAGGGTGGATGGCGTCATCCTCTGTCCGCTCGACTTTGGCGACGAGCGATCTGCGGTCAAGGTCGCCGAAATGCTTGGGGTGCCGGTGTTGCTGTACGCGACAAAGGAACCGGCAGGTCGAGACGATGCCGGGATGACGCGTGTGTCAGACTCGTACTGCGGCAACCTATCCATGGCATCGGGCCTGTATCGACGGAAGATCACGTTCCGGTACGCAGGCCTCTTCTTCCCCGATGAACCGGAGTTCCTTCCCGAGGTGCAGGACTTCGTGCGCGCCGTCGCCGCCATCAAGGGACTCAAGGGGGCACGCATTGGGCAGGTGGGCGTGCGTCCTCCAACGTTTGAGACCGTGGGATATGATGAAGTCGCGATGATCAACAAGTTCGGGCAGAACATGATCTTTACCGAGCTGTCCGACATCGCCGATCGCGCGACAGCGTTGGCGGATGATGATCCTGCCGTCATCGCCATCCTTGCCGATTTCCGCGCATCCTATGACGAGATCACGGTGAGCGAACGCTACCTGCTGTCTGCCTCCAAGCTGGAGGTTGCCCTGACCGAGTTCTGGGAGAAGAATGGCCTTTCGGCGATGGCGATGCAGTGCTGGCCCTCCATCGGCAAGCTGATGGGCATCTCAGCATGCACAACCTATGGCCGCCTCACCGGCAAGGGAATGCTGACGGCGTGCGAGGCGGATGTGCTCGGGGCACTCTCGATGCTGGTCTGCTACCGGGCGGCACTGGGCCAGACAGTGCCCCACTTCATCGACTGGACGATCCGTCACCGCGAAAACCCCAACCAACTGCTCGCCTGGCACTGCGGCAATGCACCAACCTGTCTGGCTCGCGATTCCAGCAAGAAGGCACTGCGATCGCGCCGCGACATGACAGGAGAACTCCCCCTCGTAGAGGGGGACGCCCAGGAAGGCCTCAGCCAGTTCCAGATCAAGCCAGGTAAGGTGACCTTCTGCCGCCTGGCAGAATACGACAATGCGTGGAAGATGCTGATCGCGACGGGCGAGATCATCCCCAGCGACGAGGTATTGGCAGGGACCTGGTCCTGGGTCGAGGTCAAAGACCATGACCACCTGTACCGGACGCTGGTCGAAGAGGGGTTTGTCCATCATGCCAGCATGATCCATGGGGATCTCACACAGCCACTGCTGCAGGTGTGCAAGTTCCTGGGCATCGAAGCGGTGGTGGTTTAGCACCAGTGGAGTACCGGGATAAGGGATAGGGCACAGGTCGGGGATTCCCTGCTGTGACTTGTCGCCTATCCCTCAAAGACTGAAAGGAAACTGTGATGGCATTTACGATCAAACGTGGGACGAACATCTCGCATTGGCTCAGTCAGAGTCAGCGACGCGGAGACGAACGGCTCGCTTTCTTCACCGAGCGGGATGTACAACGCATAGCCGAGATGGGCGGGGGCAAGCTCGACCACATCCGACTGCCCGTGGACGAGGAACAGCTTTGGGATGCGGACGGCGAGAAAGACGCCGAAGCATTTGAGCTCCTGGAGTCGGCGCTGGACTGGTGCGAGGACGCCGGGCTACGAGCGATTGTCGACCTCCACATCCTGCGGACACACTACTTCCTTGACAAAACCGATCCTCCCCTGTTTGCCGATCCTGAGGAAGAGGGGCGCTTTGTGCGGTTGTGGGAGGGGATTTCGGACCACCTCGACTGGCGCTCGACCGATCTGGTGGCCTACGAGCTGCTGAACGAAGCGGTTGCACGCGATCCGGACGACTGGAACCGCGTGGCTTCGGCAGCCTACCAGGCCATCCGCGATCGAGAGCCCGAGCGCACCATCGTGTTGGGCTCCAACTGGTTCAACCAGCACCAGACCTTTCACCAGCTCCGCATACCGGAAGACGACGACA
>JAKJAE010000145.1 GCA_022707665.1 Chloroflexota bacterium | reverse complement strand
GGTGCGGGGCGCCGGGTACAAGCTCGAGCCATGATGTAGGTATGTTGCGAAACCTTCACACTTCCCCAACACGGTCCCAACGTGCTGCTGCTAAGATGGCTCTGTGAGACATGCATCTTTGCAGGAGGAGGTTGTGACTATGCATAGGCGCACCTGGATCATCATCGGGGGCCTCGTCATCGCGATGGCCCTGTTGGCCGCGGAGGCACTTGTCGGAGGGGGGCTCGCCATCGCGCTCGCCCGTGGGCAGGCATCGAGTGCTGTAGCCCGGATTTTGGACACCGCTTCACGAAGGTTGACCCTCGCCGAGCGGGAAGCTACCAGTGAAGCAGGGCTCGTCATCGCGAGCGTCGACGCCGGTGGCCCGGCGGCTGCCGCCGGCATCGCCCGCGGCGACATCTTGCTGGAGCTCGACGGACGATCCGTTGACTCCCTCGCTGACCTCGCGCAGGTCCTCGCAGACGCCTCGCCCGGCGACGCCGTGCGGGTGACGTTCCAACATGGCGACGATGAGCGCAACGTAACCGTCACCCTGGCCGAGGAAGATGGCAAAGCCACCCTTGGCATCACGCCCTGTGTGGCCGCCCCCTGTCCGGGCGCCTCGCGAATCGTCGTGCCGCCAGTCCCACTCGGTGCCGTGGTCGTATCGGTGACACCCGGAAGCCCTGCCGACGATGCTGGCATTCAGGAGGGCGATGTCATCACAGCCGTGGACGGCGTAGCGCTGACACCCAAGGACGGCCTGGCCGGTGTCATCAGTGCCCGCGAACCTGGCGAGCGGGTCGCACTCGAGGTGATGCGGCCCGGCGACGACGGGAACGAGGCAGAGACGCTGACGCTCGAGGTCGAACTGGGCCGCCATCCCGACGACAGCGATCGGGCCTACCTCGGCGTCAGATATCGCCTGGGGCTGGGCAAGCCGTTCGGCGATCGGCAAGGGCCGTTCGATTGGTTCCCGGGAGAAGGCTTACCCGAGACGCCCTTTGAGCGCCTGATGGGTGGCGCCATCATCCAGCGGGTGGCCGACGACAGCCCCGCCGAGCAAGCAGGACTGCGCGAGGGCGACCGGATCACAGCCGTCGACGGTAGCCCCGTCACAACGCCGCGCGAGGTGACAGAGGCAATCGCCGAGCACAAGCCGGGGGATCGCCTGACGCTTACCGTTGATCCTCGCGGCGATGAGGAGGAACACGAGGTCGTGGTCACGCTCGGTGAGCATCCGGACGACGCGGAGCGCGCCTACCTGGGCGTGCTGCTTCTCCAGATTCGGCGCTTGGGACACGGCACCGATGGCTGGGAGTTCCGCCCGCCGTTCCAGGACAGGCGTGGTAACGCCGAGGATCTATAGGCGAGGTTCATGCGCACGTCGATCCGGTGGCGGCTCGTCACGAGCTATCTCTTGATCACCCTCCTGACGGCAGGCGTGGTGAGCGTACTCGCGCTGTCCCTGCTGCAGCGCTCGATCCGGCAGCAGGAGCTTGCCTATCTGACGACCACGGCCGAAGGGCTTGCGCGACAGGCACTTCCCCTGGTCGAGCCCGCCCTGGATCGGGAGGGTCTGGGCAACCTCGTTCGCGCCGCCGCCTTTCTGGGCAACGTCAGGATCAGGATCCTGGACCCGCAGCGCGAGGCTCTGGTCACCTCGGCGCAGGCAGGCGCCGCGTCCGCCTACCTGTGGATTCCCACAGCGCCCGTCCCGGGCGCATCGACCGCAAGCCCCGGCCTGCAGGACTTCCCACGATTCCTATTCCCCGGCGGGCGCGACGAGGCAGAGCTCGGCGCGTTTACCCGGAGGCGCCAGCCCGCCGATACGCCTTCTGTGGTTGTGGTGCGGCGCGCGGAGCAGATCTGGGGCGGACGGTTCGTGGTCGACGAGAACTATCTGGTCGAGCTTGCGGGCCGTCCAGAGCGCGACGCTATGACCCCGGACGTCGCAGGAGCGCCCGATGAGACCACGACAGGGGGCGCAGGCCGTATGGTCACCGTGCCCATCGGAGATGAGGACGAACCCAGCGGCTATGTCGAGGTCAGCCAGCGCGCGACCACAAGCCGGGCAGCTCTCGGCACAGCGGGGCGCGCCCTGCTTATGGCGTCCGCTGGGGCCCTGCTTGTGGCTGCCGTTGCAGGCCTCTGGGTGAGCGGAAGGATCGCGGCACCGCTGCGCGAGTTGGCAGCTGCTGCGGATCGCATGGCCGAGGGCGATCTCTCTGCACGAGCGCCCGAGGGCGGTCGGGACGAGGCAGGGCAGCTCAGTCGCCAGTTCAACCGCATGGCGGACCAGGTGCAGTCAAGCTTCACGGCGCTCAAGGCCGAGCGCGATGCCCTGCGCCGTTTCGTGGCGGACGCCTCCCACGAGCTGCGCACGCCGATCACGGCGCTGCGAACCTTCAACGAGCTGCTTCAGGATGACGCGCGCACCGGACAAGGGTCCCGGATGGAGTTTCTCACCGAAAGCGCGGAACAGATCGAGCGGCTAAGCTGGATCACGGGCCACCTGCTGGATCTCACACGACTCGATGCCGGTCTAGCCGCACTGGAGCTGACCCAGTGCATTGCCGCATCGCTACTCGAGGAAACCGCCGGTCCCTTCCGGATGGCAGCCCGCGGCAAGGGTCTGGGCTTCATGATCACATTGCCCGATCCAGACCTCGACCTCGTCTGCGACAGGGCGCGCGTGGCGCTCGCCCTGTCGAACCTGCTGGACAACGCAGTGAAGTTCACACCGCCCGGGGGCACTGTGGAGATAGGCTCGGAGGGTGACGCGGAGAACGTGCGGTTCTGGGTTCGGGACACGGGGCCTGGCATTCCTGCCGCCGAGCAAGCCCACGTCTTCGACCGCTTCTACAGGGGATCGGTTGCTTCGGGCCAGACCGAGGGCAGTGGCCTTGGCCTGGCCATCGTTCGCGCCGTGGCTGAAGCGCACGGGGGATCCGTCTCCCTCGAGAGCGCTGAAGGCGAGGGCAGCCGCTTCACGCTGACGCTGCCGCGCAAGTAGAGCCTGCGTCTCCCAGGCCGTCAGACCCCTCTCCCCAACCCTCCCCCCGGCGCGGACGCCGGAGGGAGGGAGCAGATTCTGCTTTCCCCCCAGCCGGTCCGACGGCTGGGGGGAAACACAAAAGGGGGTCTGCTCTGCGCTGGCCTGCTGCGGCGTCAGGCGACGCCGGCGCGCTCGAATTGGCTGTTGTAGAGCTCGGCGTAGAAGCCGCCTTGCGCCAGCAGGCCGGCGTGGGTGCCTTGCTCGACGATGTCGCCGTCGCGCATGACGAGGATCAGGTCCGCGTCGCGGATGGTCGACAGCCGGTGCGCGATGATGAAGCTCGTGCGCCCGTGCATCAGCCGGTCCATCGCCCGCTGAATGAGCACCTCGGTGCGCGTGTCGACGGAGCTGGTCGCCTCGTCGAGGATGAGAATCTGCGGGTCGGCGAGCACCGCTCGCGCGATCGTCAGGAGCTGCTTCTGCCCCTGCGAGACATTGGTGGCCTCCTCGTTGAGCTCCATCGCATACCCACCGGGCAGCGTGTGTACGAAGTGATCGACGTGGGCCGCCTGCGCCGCGGCGTAGACCTCGTCGTCGGTCGCGTCAGGCCTGCCGTAGCGGATGTTTTCCATCACCGAGCCACTGTAGAGCCACGTGTCCTGCAGCACCATCCCGAACATGCAGCGGAGGTCGCCGCGCGCGAACTCGCGGACGTCGTGGCCATCGACGCGAATGGCCCCCTCCTGCACGTCGTAGAAGCGCATCAGAAGCTTGACCATCGTCGTCTTGCCCGCCCCGGTCGGCCCCACGATCGCGATACGCTGACCAGGCCGGATGCTCGCCGTGAAGTCGCGGATCACGACCTTGTCGGCCGTGTAGCCAAAGCGCACGTGGTCGAAATCGACCTGGCCGGCGACCTCGGTGAGGCGCACGGGGTCCGCAGGATCGGGCACCTCTTCGGGCTCGGCGAGGAAGTCGAAGACGCGCTCCGCGGCCGCAGCCGTCTGCTGCAGCGTGTTGGAGATGTTGGCCAGTTGCGCGATCGGCTGGGTGAAGTTGCGCACGTACTGCAGGAAGGCCTGGATATCGCCGACCGTGATCAGCTTCCGGACG
The DNA here is from genome assembly GCA_022707665.1 of Chloroflexota bacterium. Taxonomy (GTDB): domain Bacteria; phylum Chloroflexota; class Anaerolineae; order B4-G1; family SLSP01; genus PWVB01. The sequence continues at coordinate 2,829 of JAKJAE010000145.1, read as the reverse complement.
GCCAGCGAGCCGCCCAACACGGCCATCGCCACGTATCCGAGGTTGCCGATGAACCCCATCACCGGCATCATCAGCCCCGAGAGGAACTGTGACTTCCACGCCGAGCTATAGAGCGCACCGTTGAACCAGTCGAAGGTCGCCACACTGCGCGCCTCGCCATTGAAGGCCTTGACCTCGAGGTGGCCGCCGTACATCTCCTCGACGTGCCCGTTCATATGACCCAGCGTCTCCTGCTGCTGGACGAAGTACTTTTGAGAGCGCCTCACGACCTGTTGGGTGAAGACGAGCGAGAGAGGAATGACGAACAGCGACACCAGCGTCATCTGCCAACTGATCGACAGCATCATCACCAACACGCCGAGGACCGTGATCGTCGAGGTGACGATATGGGTGAGGCTCTGGTTGAGCGTGTGGCTGACGACGTCCACGTCGTTCGTCACGCGCGACAGTACATCGCCGTGGCTGGTGCGGTCAAAGTAACTCAGGGGCAGCCGGTTGAGCTTCTCGGAGATGTCCTTGCGGAACTGGTAGGTGAGCCGGGCCGACACACCGGACATCACCCAACCCTGGATGTAGCCGAAGGCGCTAGACATGAGATAGAGCACCGCCATCGTGAGCAGGATCTCGCCGATGGCCTCGAAGTCGATACTGCCCGTGCCCGCAATCTGGGCGATGACGCCCTCGAAGAGCGTCGTCGTGGCGCGGCCCAGCATCTTCGGTCCCACGATGTTGAACACGGTCGACGCGATGGCGAAGATCCCGACGATGATGAAGGCCAGCCGATAGGGCTTCAGAGTCTGGAACAGCCTGGCCATCGAGCCCCGGAAGTCGCGCGCCTTGGCGCCAGGCCCCATCATCATACGAACCCGGGCACCGCCGCCGACCGGACCCCCGCGGCGGGCTGGACCGACGGGGGGGCCAGCCTGTGCTTCCCGCTCGCGTGAAGCCTGCCCATTCTGTGGATTGATTCGTGCGGTCATGCCAACTCCTCCGCGCTCAACTGCGACTCCGCGATCTCGCGGTAGGTGTCGCAGGTCTCCAGTAGCTCCGCGTGGGTGCCGATGCCCACCACGCGCCCCTGCTCCAGCACGACGATCTGGTCGGCGTGAATCACAGCCGGCACGCGCTGGGTCACGATCAGAAGCGCGCTCTCCGCCGTGTTCTCGCTGAGCGCCCGCCGCAATGCGGCATCGGTCTTGAAGTCCAATGCCGAGAAGCTGTCGTCGAAGATGTAGATGGGCGCCCGCTTGACCAGGGCGCGCGCGATCGCCAGCCGCTGCTTCTGCCCGCCCGAAACGTTGGTGCCGCCCTGCGCGATGGGCGTCGCCAACCCATCGGGGCTCGCGTCGACGAACTCGGCCACCTGGGCGATCTCCGTCGCCTCGCGCAACACCTCGTCGCTCGCGTGCTCATCGGCATAGCGCAGGTTGCTCTCGATCGTACCGGAGAAGAGCGTGCTCTTCTGCGGAATGTAGCCGATGCGCTGGCGCAGGTCGTGCTGCGCGACCTCGCGGACGTCGATGCCATCGATCATGATCTGACCCTCCGTGACGTCGTAAAAGCGCGGAATCAGGTTGACCACCGTCGATTTTCCCGAGCCGGTAGAGCCGATGAAGCCCGTCGTCTGGCCCGGACGGGCCGTAAAGCTGATGTTGCACAGCACGTCCTCATCAGCATCGGGATAGCGGAACGACACGTTGCGGAACTCTACCAGGCCCCTGAACGGTTCCGGGAAGGCGCGCGGCTGCCGGGGATCGCGGATCGAGGGCTCGGTCTCCAGCACCTCGGCGATGCGCGTGCCCGAGACGGCAGCCCGCGGAAGGAAGATGAAGGCCATCGAGATCATCAGGAACGAAAAGACGATCTGCATCGCATACTGCAGAAAGGCCATCACGTCGCCCACCTGCATCTGCGCCTGGGCCACCTCGTGGGCACCCAGCCAGATGATCATAAGCGACAGCCCGTTCATGATCAGCGTCATGGCGGGAAACATCGCCGACATCACGCGGTTCACGAACAGGTTGGTATCGGTCAGCTCGCGGTTCGCCCGGTCGAAGCGCTGCTCCTCGAAGGCCTGCATATTGAACGCGCGCACGACCATCATGCCCGAAAGGGCCTCGCGCATCACCAGGCTGAGGCGGTCGATCAACTGCTGCATCACCCTGAACTTGGGCACCGCCAGGACGAAGACGACGACGACGAGGCTCAACAGCGCCCCCACGCCCACGGCGATGATCCACGCCATCCCCGGCCCCTTGTCGATGGCGTGAAGGATGCCCCCCACCCCCATCACCGGCGCGAGGACGACCATACGCATCAGCATCATGACGACCATCTGCACCTGATTCACATCGTTGGTCGTGCGCGTGATGAGCGACGCGGTCGAGAAGCGTTCGAATTCAGCGGCGGCGAAGCTCTCCACCTTCGCGAAGACGGCGTGGCGCAGGTCGCGGGCCAGGCCTGCAGCCGTCCTGGCCGACAGGAAGCCTACGGCGACCGCCGCAGCCACCGATCCCAGCGACAGCAGCAGCATCCACAGCCCGGTCCGCAATATGTAGCGCATCTGGGTCCTGCCCGCGTCCATCCCCAGGACCTCGCTCTCGGCTCTGACGGCGCTGATTGCGGCCTGGGTCACGGCGCTCTCGCCGAGAGCGGCGAACCGCGTCTGCAGCATGCCAGTGAGCTGCGCGCGCTGGTCAGCGGGCAGGCTGCGGATCACGGCGAACGGGTCGGCGCCCTCGGGAAGCGCCGTCAGGTCCATCCCGGTAGCAGCCGCCGCCTGCGCCGCGGCTGCAGGGTCCGCCATCAGCCGCTCCACGCCGGTCACAG
>JAKJAE010000144.1 GCA_022707665.1 Chloroflexota bacterium | reverse complement strand
CCCGGCACTGACAGCGTCCCTGGCACCTGGACGGGCGCCCTGCACAGGATAGGCAAGACGGCAGTCTTCATTTTACCCCCAAGATGAAATGCTCCCCGCCTGGAGGAGCCGCAGAGGCCGGGTCTGGAGACACCGGCCTACCCGGCAAGGACGGGATTGACAGGCGGCCACCTTTTCGTATGATTTAGGATAGAGCGCGTTGCAGGGGAGGCGTCTGATGGTCATTCGCAGGGCGCGGGAGTGGGTTGGGTCGCAGCCGCTGCTCAAGCTGCTGGCGATGATCGTTGGGGCGGGGGCCGTGCTCGGTGTGCTGGTGCCGCTGTTACTCGTCGCGACCCAGCGTTGGAGCGTGGCCCGAGCGCGCCGGGTGTACCCGGCGCCGGGCCGCCTGGTCGATGTCGGTGGCTTGCGAATGCACCTTGCCTGCGCTGGCACCGTGGAGCCCGGCGAGGCGATCGTCGTGATCGACGGCGACGTGGCCGCCTTCTCGCTCGATTGGATCGCGATCCAGGAGCGGTTGACCAGCGAGCGCCTTCGAAGCTGCCTCTACGATCGGGCTGGATACGGGTGGAGCGACGTGGCCGGGGGTAGCCGCACGGCGGAGCAGTCCGCGCTCGAGCTGCACGCCCTGTTGGGGGCCTCAGGCGAACCGGGACCCTATGTGATCGTGGGGCACGGGTTGGGCGCACTGAACGCCCAGGTCTATGCCGCTCGCTACCCCGAGGAGACGGACGGGCTCGTGCTGCTGCATCCTTTGACAGAGGTCGACCTGGGCGAGGCCTACAACCGTGGCTGGGAGCGGCGGCTGGATACCTACGAACGCATGCGTGGGCTGACCGCCAGCGGGTTGCTCCGGGTGGTGCGCCCGTTCGTCAGGTCTGCCCGTCCGCCCTGGGCAGAGGATGTGCCCGTCGAGGCCCGCGAGGCCTACCTGGCGCTGCTGCTCGACCGGGCCTTTTACGAGACGGCGATTGCGGAGATCACGGGGATAGCCGCGAGCCTCGACCAGGTGGACGATGCCCTCAGGGGAGAACTGCCTCTGGAAGGGCTGCCGCTGGTGGTGCTCACGGCAGCCAGGTCCGCGGCACCGGACGCGGACGTCTATGACCTGGAGACGGTGGCGACGGGAGACGACGTCGTCTCAGCGCACCGGGCGATCGCGGCGCTCTCGGTCCGAGGTGAGCGTCGCATGCTGGGCCAGAGCGGCCCACGCGTGCAGGCGGACGCGCCCGACGCTGTCGTGGCTGCAGTCCGTGACGTGGTCGCGATGGCGCGCGTAGTATCGGACGAATAGCGGCGTTAGATCGTAGCCCAGGAAAGGGAAATCAGCGTCGCGCACCGAAGCGTCATACGTGCTCGCCCAGCGATCGAAAAGGGTGCGGCGTTCGTCCATGGCGCCAGTCATAGGGCTTTCCTCCTGGGGCAGTATACTCCGATCCGGCCTGTGCCTGGCGACCCTGTTCGCTGGCTGGCGCACAGGCGGGGGTATGCTATGCTATCTCCTAGCTAGAGTACCCGTAACCCATATACCCGAGGAGGTTCAGATGCCAGAGTTTGTGAATCCTTTCAGTGGCGTGGTTCCTGACCGGAAGATGACGAAGCAGGAGCTGATTCGCGCGATCCGCCTGAATCTTGCCGCAGAGCATGAGGCGATCCACCTCTACATGGCGCATGCCGAGGCTACCGACCATCCGTTAGCACGCAAAGTGCTGATCGATGTAGCCAATGAGGAGCGCGAACACGCCGGTGAGTTTATGCAGTTGCTGCAGATCCTGACCGGCGACGAGGAGGAGTGGTTGGCACATGGCGTCCAAGAGGTGAAGGAGCTGCAGGAGGAGCTGGGCACCAGCGAGACCCCGGACACCTTCACCGTGGGCTCAACCAAGTCCTGAGCTCCTGAGCGAGGTCTAACGGGCCTGCTACAGCTTCCAGCCGGGCTCTGTTCAAGCGCAAGCCACAGCTGGAAGCTTGCAGTCCGCGGGATCTATGCCTCAGCCTGGTAGACCAGCTTCCCTTCCGCGTATACGGCGACAGGGTGGCTCTCGAGTGCGAAAGGGTCACCGTTCCAGCAGACAAGTGAGCCCCACTTGCCCGGTTCGAGCGTTCCCAGGATGTCGTCGATGCCCAGGATCCTGGCGTTCTGGCGCGTGATGACCTCCAGGGCTGCCTGCTTGCTGACGCCCAGGTGCAGGAAGTGGCGCAGGCAGTAGAAGAGCATGTTCTGCATGATCACAGGGTGGTCGGTCATGAGACCGAACTCGACGCCGGAGTCCAGCAAGTACCGCAGGTTGCGCCAATTCTCGTGCTTGAGCTCGACTTTGTAGGCGAGCGTGTCCATCGGACCGTAGACGACGGGAATGCCGCGCGCGGCCAGCTCCTTGTAGATGGCCACGTCGTGGACATCCATCGAGTGCTCCACGACCACCTTGAGCCCGAACTCATCGACTATACGCAGCAGCGCTGCGATGTCATCGTTCTTGTGAGCGTGAACGCGATAGCGTTCCTGGCCCGTGAGCAGGGCCTTGAGCACCTTCTCCTCCGCTGAATACGTCACGGTGCCTTCAGCACCGTCGCCACCGTTGTCTTTGGCCTTGGCAGCTTCCTTGGCCATCTTGTTCTGGACATCGACCAGCCTGGCTCGCAGAATCGCGAGGGCGCCCATGCGCGTCGAGGGGCGCTGTCCCTTCCATTCACGCGTCGACATAGGGTTGTAGCCAAAGGCCCCCTTGATGCCGGCGCGGCGGATGAAGGCGCTGTTGGTGTCGTGTGCGTAGTTGCGGATCACGGCTGAGTTGCCGCCGATGATGTTGCCGCTGCCCGGGAGGACGCACGAGTAGAGCACGCCCACCTCGATCGAGTCACGAAAGCCCTTGTCATCCATCTGCACCGAGTCGAGGACATCGGCGTGGGCCAGAATGGAGTCCAGGTGGTCGTTGGCCTCGGCCTCCGCGCTGGGCTCGCCTGCCCGGATCAGGCCGATGTGACTGTGGGCGTCAATGATCGCAGGCGTTATCACGGGATAGGACGCCGTGACCTCGCCATCGGTCGGGCCGATGCTCGTAATCGTCGTCCCATCGATGGCGATGGTGCCTCTGGAGAGCAGGCCATGGCCGGTGTAGACAGTGTCACCACGTAGTGTTAGCATACCGTTTGTGCTCCTTTTGTTGGGATGGTTACGACAGGACCAAAGTAGCTGGCGTCCAGTAAGCAGTGACAGGGCAAGCTCTTTCCTGCGCCATTTACCAGCGCACCCTCGCACCAGCGCCGGCTCGCCTATTCGCAGATTCGCTTAATCGCCTATCTGCTTATTCGCTGATTCGCCCGCCCGCTCACTTGCCGGCTCGCTTTCCTCCGGATGCCGGAACGCCGCGATCATCACGTAGATCGCGCCGAAGGTGACGAAGATGTCTGCGACGTTCAGGATGCCCGTGCGCAGCGAGCCGATCCCGAAGTTGAGGAAATCGACGACGTGCCCATCGCGCGTCACGCGGTCGATCAGATTGCCGATGCCCCCGCCCGTGATGCAGGCCAGCGCCACGAGTACGTCGGGTGGGACGCCCGGCGTCGCAATGGCGTAGGCCGCCACGCCCACCAGAAGGCCGGCACTGGCTACGGTGAAGATCAGGAACCGCACATGAGGCGGGAGGGCAGCACCAAGGCTGAGAAACGCGCCGGCGTTCTCCGACAGGTGCAGCCGCACTGTATCCCCGAGGAGATGCAGCGTTCGTGGCGGAAGGTAGGTCTGGGCCAGGGCCTTGGTCCCCTGGTCGAGGACGATGCAGACAGCCACCACGATGAGGAGCGTAGTAGCGCGACGGAGGGTGCTGTTGCGGATCATATCGGGAGCGATGATACCGCGAAGCACGCCACGTGCAAGTGCGTAAGACTCGCCCGCAGCCTCGCGGCTGGCAACACGTCAGAAGGCGTCATCCGCGGCGGAAGCGCGTGATGTCCAGGACCGTGAAGGTGACGCCGAGCGCGTAGTCTTCCGGCGTGATGCAGTTGGCCGAGAGCAGCACATCGAGGACCGTGCCATCCTTGCGCACCCATTGCGTCTCGACCGACCCGGTCGTGCCCTGTTCGAGCTGGGCCACAAGGTCCACGCCCACCCGCTGGAACTCCTTGTAGGTGGGGTAGAGGAAGTCAGTGACCTTGCCCACCAGCTCCTCGGACGTGTAGCCGGTCATCCGGCACAGCTCATCGTTGACCATGAGCAACGTGCGGTCGGAGTTGAACCCAATGCCGATTGGGGCACTCGAGAGGATTGTCTGAAGCGTGGACTCGCGCGACCGTAGCCGGGCCTCGGCGACCTGCCGTTGCGTGACATCGGTGACGATGCCCTCCAGAGCCACCGGTCTGCCGTAGGCATCGCGGATCAGCACATTGCGTTGGTGCAGCCACCGGGTCTCACCGGTCTGTCCGTGGACGATGGCATAGGCGTACTCGAGCGGGACCTCGCCCTGGAGGAGGAGCGCCCACTGGTGCTCGAAGTAACTGCGCCACCCGGGGTGCAGGATGCGCTCGATGAGCTTGGGCGTCGTCAGAAACTCCTCAGGGGTATGACCCGTCATCGAGGTGGCCGCAGGGCTGACGACCTCGTACCTGCCGTCTGGTAGCGACATCCGGTAGATCATGTCTGGAGCGTTGTCCACGAGCCGCCGCAGACGCATAGCGCTCTCGTCAAGCATCTCGCGGGCCTCGCGATACCCCAGGGCGTTGCTGAAGACGGTGCCAATCGACGCCAGGGCCAGGAGCTCGTCGGGTGACCACGTGTCCATGGCTTCGGCGTTCTCGAGCCGGGTGCAGCCGCGCAGGATGCCACCGACCTTCAACGGCACGAGGGCACACGAGCGAATCCCGTGGTCGTAGAGGGTGCGGCGTTCGGCGGGCCGGAGGTCCTGGGTCTGGCATAGCACCAACTCGCCCGCCGCCAGTTTCCAGCGCCAGCGGTCGGACAACGGCAGAACCCGCGCCGGCACGTGCTCGGGAAGCGCGCGCAGCATCATCTGTGACTCGTCCAGGGGGGCCGACTGCCGCGTGACCTGGATGATCACCCTTTCGGCCCCGGTGACCTTTTGAAGCTCGCCCATGGCGCTGACCACATCCGGTTCGGGGGTGCCGCCCACAATAAGGAGATCGGTGGCGCCTGCAATCGCGCGGAGCCACAGCCTCGTCCGCTCCAGCCGTGCCGAGGGCACCTCAAGGTCAGTTTCGGATGGTGGTGACGTTGTCATTGTATCTCTCGGTGAGCCAGGTCCGCGGGCGCGGGCCGGCGTGCTGGGTCATAGTGGGATGGTCAGCCGCTGCCCCGGCGTGGGGTCAGGGCGACGTCAGCGGTCGAGGGCCACCGGGCGCGTTCCAGGCGGTCCACCCGGTGGGTGAGCGCGCCAACGGCAGCCAGAAGCCGGCCCGTGATGAAAAGCAGGATGCTGCTCAGCACCGTGGCCACGAAGACGAAGACCGCTACCAGCTCGACGGCAGTGTGAAGCGGGCCTATCAGTGGGCGCAGGAGAGGCCCCAGGCCATGCCAGGAGGTAACCGTTGCCGGGAGGTCGTTGGCGACACCAACGAGAGCCACCGTGAAGAGGAGGCCCCCGACCAATAGGACGGCAGCGCCACTGTAGCCCAGGAAGGATAGAACATCGAATACCCCGGTGGGCTTGTGTGCAGGCATGACCTCACCTCCTCTGCTATTCGCCGGTTGTTCGAAGGGACGGGTCCGGCGTGTGCCCCGACGCTGCATTCTATACCCGCTGGGGTTATGCGCCAAGAGGAGTTGCCGGTAGGCCGTTCGGCTGTACACTGGGGCACGACGGTGAGCGAGTGGAGGACTCCTATGGCCAAGGATGATGCATCCATGCACGCAACGACGCGCTATCTGCGCATCACAGACGCACTCATCGAGGAGGTGCAGCGGACGCACCGCGAGGGGGGCGATCTCTACAGAGTGGCGCCGTGGCTCGCCCACGACGCGAAACGCGTGATCCTGGCGGTGACTCTGGATGCCGACCGGGCCGTCCGGTTGCCGCTGCGGCGACTGCTGGAGGACGAGGATGCGCTCGAGCCCCACACCGACCTGAAGTGCGTGGCTGTCTCGGAGGTACTCGCCAACGCTCCTGCTGGTACTCGCGGTCGGGCTTCCGAGGTAGCCGTGGAGGAGCGGGCGTTGGCGCTCCTTGAGGAGGCCGGGCGGTCGCCCCTGGCCTGTCCCACGCTCTCCTATGAGCCGCTCTACCGCGATCTGGCCGAGGCTGCGCTGCTCTCAGACGATGACGATGAACGCAGGGTGGCCCTGGACTGGCTCAAGCGGGCCCTGGCGCACAACTTGCGCTATGAGAAGGGTGAAGACGTGGTCAATGGACTCATCGACCTGGCCAGCGCCCATCTGCAGTTGGGTGAGCTGGATCAGGGCCTGACCATTCTGACGCGCCTGCTGGAGCGCGACCCGACCGATGTTTGGGTCTACCGCTTCATGGCCACCGGATTCGGCGTCGTCGGGTTGGGCGCCCTGGGGCTGCGTGCGGCGTCGCGCGGCATTGCGCTAACGGATGAGGAAGAGGACGAGGAACTACACGACGAGCTGCTGATGGCGCAATTCGAGCTTCAGACTGGCCAGGCAGCAAGCCGCGAGGCAGAGGTGAACCCGGCGGTGTTGGCGGCATTCGAGGCCGCGTTGGCGCTCGAGCCTGACGCCGGGCGCGACGTGCCGCCCGAGGTTCTGTGCCGGACCCTGGTCCCGGGATGGAGCGACATCCCGGTCAAGGCCCCGCTGAGATTCAAGGATCTTGCCGACGTCCTTCAGGCGACTGTCTCAGCCCGCTGAGCATCCGCCCCAGCGCTGCCTGGCTAAGGCAAGGGCGCCAGGCGCGCCAAGCACAGGCTGACCTGCTGCCCGTGCTCACTGCGTTCCGGTCCGCGGCCC
>JAKJAE010000143.1:362-6929 GCA_022707665.1 Chloroflexota bacterium | reverse complement strand
TGATCTCAAAGGTGGGAGTGTACCAGGAAGCAGCAGACGCCGCTCTGGCGTTCCATTCCTGATGTGGCCCGAGGTTGGGAGCCAGGGATCCAAAATGCAGGACGGCGGCTGCCTCCGCCCCAGCCTTCGGACTGTGAGGCATGATCGACATGCCGACCTCGGCTGCCATCTGGGCAACGCGAAGGCAACGAAGGAGCCCTCCGTTGTAGTTCATGTCCGGCTGTACGATATCCACCACGCGCTCACGCACCATCCACGCAAAGACCGGCAGAGCGGAGTCCTGCTCGCCACCTGCCACGGGCAGCACACGGGCATCGGTGACCTTCTTGGTCTCCCAGTACTCCTGCCAGGGACATGGCTCTTCGAGAAAGGCCACACCGTGGTCCGCGAGGAGCGCGGCGATCTCGATGGCATGCTCCGCATCGTATGATCCGTTTGCGTCGACGTAGATCGCGATAGTGTCCCCGAAAACCTTGCGTGCGAGAGGAATGAGACGGGCGGTCCTGCCGGGAAATGCGTCGGCGTTGTGGCTCATCCGCCCGCCAATCTTGAGCTTGACTGCGGTTGCCCGTGTCTGGGCCAGTCGCTCGGCGAGCCAGGCGACCTCTTCCTCCGGCGTCGTGTCACGGTTTCCGCTGGAGAGGTAGATCGGGATCTGCTGCCGCACGATGTTTCCGAGCAGTTCGCCCACGGACCGGTTGGCCAGCCTCCCGATCATGTCCAGCAGACTTAGCTCTACATAGGCGACGGGGCTCCAGAGCGCAATACCGGCGAGCTTGTAGGCGCTGCGATGGGTGTAGACCCCATCCACTAAGCTGGGCAGGTTGCGGACATCCTTCCCTATGAAGTAAGGGAGCACGAACTGCTCGAGGATGGGCCAGAGATAACCCAAACGATCGTTGACTGCTGCGACGCCGGAGACACCGTTTGCTGCGGTAGTCCGGACCAGTCTGTGCCCTTCATAGCGGAAGGGTTCGATCGAGGTGAGGATGACGGGATCAGGCAGGATGTCGCGGAAGCTCGACATAGCGTTCCTCCTGGGAGGCACGTCACTGAAGCGCCAGGGACCGGGAAGCCTTCTGAGGCCCCGATCCTTGGCACCTGGGCTGACACCAGCCTGTGGAACTGACTTAGCCGAGTGATGACTTGCTGCGGGTGCGTTGTAGCTCGTTCTCGGGCAAGCGCTTGTCCAGTAGGTCCAGCGAGATCTCAACTGCCTCGCGCGCCTCGTCGGGCGTGGTCGTCCCGATCGTGACCATGTCGCAGTCGCGGATCGTGTTCCACACGAACGCCAGGCCCACGACCGGAAGCAGCCGCCCGGCAGCCAGCGGTTTGATCGTCATTACGGGCTTCTTGGCGTTCTTGATGATGCGCATCACCCAGTCGGCCTCGACCTGCAGGAGGAAGCCGGCGGCATTGTAGAGCTGGATGTAGGTTTCGACGTCGGCACTCTGCTTGTCGGCATAGACCACGGTCTCGGGCATATGAGTGGAGAGCCCCGGAACCATCCCGCGTTCGCGGATCATCTTGGTGTACTTGTCGAGGTCACGGATCTTCATCGTCATCCGGTCGACAAGCGCGTCGGTGATCGCCTGGTGGGGCATGCAGAAGGTCGCGTTGAGTGCCTTGCACTCATCAAAGATGCGCTCAGGCTCCATCTCCGCTGGCCCGCCGGGCATGATATTGAAGTGGGGCGTGAGGATGCGGATCAGGTGCTTGCCCGAACGTTGCTCGGCTTCCTGGATCGCCTCCTCGAGCTTGGGCGACATCGGTCCCATCACCGCATCGACGCCATACTCGAGGAACGTGGTCAGGATCTGGGCCACGCCGTCGCGGTCCTGATATGCCTTGATGAACTTGTCCTTTGCCGAACTGGTGTGCGAGTAGCCCAGGAACCAGTTCGATCCAATGAGAAGCCGGGGCAGCGACACGCCGCCAACCATCGTACGTGGAAATACCGTCACAGCTAGACCTCCTTGATCGAGTGGTGAGCAACGAATAGTAGGTGCCTGAGGATTGGTCGAGATTGAACGCCAGAGCTACCTGAACGCTTTCCTTGTCCGCAATCCCTCATCATTGATTACAAATCTCAAAGGCCCGCGCAAGCGCCTCGTAGGGGTCGCCCTTGGGCTTGAACTCGTGACCAACGTAGAAATTGTATCCCGATTCGGCGATGGCGCGACAGATCCCACGGTAGTTGAGCTCCTGGGAGTCGTCGAAGTCGCGTCGTCCGGGGACACCCGCGGTATGGAAGTGGCCGATCCAGCGGATGTTATTGCGGATCGTGCTGATGATGTTGCCTTCCATGACCTGCATGTGGTAGATGTCGAAGAGCAGCTTGACATTGGGACTGTTAACCAGTTCGCAGACGGCAACTCCCCAGGCGCTGTGGTTACACTCGTAACCGGGATGGTCCACGGTCGTGTTGAGCAGTTCCATGTTGAGGTTGACGCCCTTGGCTTCGGCATAGGGTGCAATCCGGCGCAATCCCTCGACCGTGATCGCGATTGATGTCTTCTCGGTCACGCCCTCGCGGCGATTGCCGCTGAAGCAGATAACGCCGGGAATGCCGAGATCCGCCGCGATATCAATGGACTCACGGAGCTCAGCCTCGATCCGATCGTGCTGGGTTGGGTCATTCAGTCCCACCGTCAGGCTGTTGTGGCCGCTCATGATGGCAACATCGAGATTGTACTTCCGGGCCAACGTGACAGCCTCGCCGAAGCTCTTGTCACGTGTCCACAGCTCGATCGCGGCGTAGCCTATGTCCGCGACCCTCGCGACAAACGGTTCCAGCGGCGTGTTCGCTGGCTTGATCATTGGGTAGCAGACGGATTGCTTGATGCGCATGCTGACCTCCTATAGATTTGCCAATCTCCGGGGGTAACCGGGCTCTCCTGTTTCTTGGAGAGCTCAATCCTTGGCCGCAAGCAGGCCGGTGCCTCCTAACCCCAGCACCAGACAGACCGCAGCGGTGATCGCAAACATCGGCTGGATCCCCATCGCATCGGCCAGAATGCCACTCAGCCAGGGTCCAGCGAACATGCCGATTGCGTACACCGCCTGGAACAGGCCCATTGCCGTTGCCCGCTGCCCGTCATCCACGTACCGGATGCTCAGCCCCATCATCACAGGATAACCGACGCCACTCGCCAGGCCCATCAGGATCTGACCAACAAAGACCATGGGCAGTCCCTTGGCTATGGCCAATGCACCGAGCCCGAGCACAACGAACACGAAGCTCAGCGTCACCATCCAACGCGAGCTGACCCGCCGGGCAACCAGCGACATGGCCAGGTTGCCCAGGAACACCAGTCCAATGTTCATGCTCACCAGAACACTCAGGATGACATCGCTGGCCCCCAGGTTCTTCGCCAGGTTGGTGGCGAAGCTGAAGGTCGAGGCCCAGATGGCATATTGTGCCACGACGCCCAGTAGTGAGGGAACCAAAACATCCCTGCGGACAATCAGCGTGCCGATCTGGCGCAAGGTCGGTGGTGTGTTCTGGTGGCGCCGCTCACGCACCGGAAACATCGCGATGATCGCCAGCACTGCCAATACCGAAGCGACGTAGAATGAAAGGGTGTAGCCTCCAAGCGCATTCAGGCTTCCGGTTACACTGGTGGCTACCATCCTGGCGAGCGCATTGATCGCGGAGAGAATCGACGAGGCGCGCACGGCGTCCTCAGGGGGAAAGAGGGCGCTGAACGCAACGACCAGGAGAACCCACGAACCGGCAGCGACACCGGTGAGGGCCCTTCCCAGGGTCAGCCCGGGAATGCCGTTGGCCATCCCCATGACCACGGCTCCAAGGCCGGCGAAAGCAAAGCCTGCGATGATGAAAGGCTTCCGCCGGCCGACCCAATCGGCGGCGATGCCGAGCGGTAACCGGACGATGGCCTGCCATAGCCCGTACATCGAGAGGACGACCCCGACCGATGCCAGGTTGGCAGCCTTGGACTCAACGTAGACCGAGAGGGTAGGGACAAAGACGTACTGCGCGGCCCAGTAGAGGCAGACGGCGATGGTGTAGAGTACGAGAAGACGACGATTGGACGACGGTGCGGCAGACGACATTCAGGACGCTCCTAGGCTAAACTCGATATGATCACCAATGGTGCAGGGAAGCGCGTTGACCCTATCCCTTGTTCCCGGCTACTTCCGACTGCATTATAGCCGATGTGTGGAATGGCATTCCCTTGCCCTGAAGCACCTGCTGCACTTCTACGGCATCGAGGTGCTCCGGCGTCACGCCGCGCTGAACGGAGAGTGTCGCTGTGATGCCGGCGACCTGTCCGGTGAGGGCAGCCGGGGGAATCACGCGCGAGACCTCCCACGCTTCGCCATCGGCGGAGAAGCAACGCCCTGCAGCCAGTAGACCGCGTACACCCCGGGGAACCAGAGCACCGAACGGAACTTCCCAGATCGGCCCGGGGCGCCGCCAATCGGGCACAAGGCCGACGGATGTGGGAAGTGCCGTGTTGGGATGGTCGGTTGTCATCGTCTCCATACCATCGATCCGCCGCGTGGTGCGGAACTGCGCCATCGCTGGCAAGGTCACGGGGAAGCGTTGGTGACGGCCATCCGGGCCCAGTTCAGCCTGCCGGGCCCGGTACATCTCGCGCAACAGTCGCCGTCCCTCGAGCACGAAGTAGGTCACCTCGGCCCCCTTGGTGCCATGGACTTTGGGCTGGCTGATCGGGTGGTTGCGCCCGTTGGCGTCGCCGCCGACACGGACCTCTTCCAGAAGGGATGCGCGTCCCGGGCTCTCTGCCACGGCGCGGGCATGCGCGAGTGACGTCTCCAGTGCCCAGAGCGACAGCCAGTTGTCCGCCTCGATGCAGGGTGCGCCGGCGCGATAGGCCACGTCGGCATCGCCGGTGGCATCGATCACGATGGAAGCTCTGAGCACACCTCGCCCACTCTTGTTTTCGACTTCCAGACCCACAATGCGTCGCCCCGGTGCCATGGCAGGTTCCGAGACGAGCGTGTCGAGCCAGATCGTGACACCGGCATCGAGCAAGGCCTCATCGAGTGCCAGGACGAAGCTCGCTGGCGAGAAGGCCGTCATATAGCGTGGTCCTGTTACGGGTTCCTGGCATTTCTCCCGCAGCCAGGCCTCCGGCACATTTCCCGGCCCATACCTCAGGCTCAGGTGGAGGAGCTCCTCGGCGATCCCGAAGATCGCCTGATGGCCGTATCCATCGCACAGGGGAAGATAGATGTTGACCAGGCCCGTCGTGGCGAGCCCGCCCAGCAGGACGGTTTTCTCCACAAGGGCCGTGCGGAGCCCTGCGCGGGCGCATTCCAGCGCTGCTGCGATACCGGCCACGCCCGCGCCTGCTACAACCACGTCATAGGTCTTCTCGAACATAGGCCCTCCCAAGCTCCGGATTCCAGCTTCAACCAACCATACTCGTATCGTACGATTTTGCACTATTCCATCGATGGTGGGTCTCTGGCTTGGCACGACAGGGGGAATGGACCTATACTGGCGCCAAGACCGCGTGCAAAGGGGAAGTGTATGAGAACCTTGGTCATTGGCGGAACCGGCAACATCAGCGCGGCGACGGTGCGTACCCTTGTTGACCGAGGCGAGGACGTCACGATCTACAACCGCGGCAGGACGCAGAGTGAGACAGTGAGCGGTTGCAGGACCATCATCGGCAATCGCTACGATCATTCGGCGTTCGAGGCGCAGATGGCAGACGCGGGCACGTTCGATTGCGTCGTCGATATGATCGGTTACGATCCCGAGGATGTGCGGAGCCTGATCCGCGCGTTCAAGGGGCGCACAGCCCAGGTTATCTTCTGCAGCACCGTCGACGTCTATACCAAACCCGCCAGGACCTATCCCATCGTGGAGAGTGCCGAGCGCAGTCCTTCACCGGCCTTTCCCTACGCATACAAGAAAGCGGTCTGCGAGCGCCTTCTTGAGGAGGCTCACGACCGCGGAGATTTCGCCGTGACGCTCATTCGCCCGGCACAAACGTATAACGATAGCCAGGGCCCGTTGTCGCTCATCGGCACTGGAACTCACTTCCTCAAACGAATCCGCCGCGGCAAGCCCATCATCGTCCTGGGCGATGGTACCTCTTTCTGGGGTGCGGCACACCGGGACGATGTGGGGCCGACTTTCGCCGCGGCCATCGGAAACACCTGTGCCTATGGTAAGGCCTACCACGTGACGGCAGAGGAGGTCTTCACCTGGGAGCAGCTTTACCAGACTGTCGCTGATGTGATGGGTGCGCCGCCCATCGACTTTGTCCACATCCCCACCGACCTGTTGGGGCGCATGGCCCCGAAGGCTGCGGCTTGGAGCGTGGTCAACTTTCACTACAACAACATCTTCGATAACACTGCGGCAAAGCTGGACCTCGACTTCCGCTATACGATTCCCTGGGCGGAGGGCATTCGAAGGATGGTTGCGTGGCACGACGCCCGGGGCAGCATTGACAGCAGCCCGGATGACCCACTCTACAACAAGATCGTGGACGTCTGGCGGGCGCTGGGTGAGTCCGTCGTCCGCGAGATGGCATCGTTGGACGCGTAAGGCGGGTCGCAGCA
>JAKJAE010000143.1:0-253 GCA_022707665.1 Chloroflexota bacterium | reverse complement strand
TTCCACCGGCTGGATCGTGAGGATGCGGCGCTTCTCTTGCAGGATCGGGCTGCCAAGCGCTTCACCGTGATCCAGGCGGTGGTGCTTGCAGAGTACGAAGGTCTTACGGTCCCCAACGCCTATGGCCACCTTCCGTTACTCGACAATGACCCCACACGGCCCAACGAAGCTTACTTCGAGCACGTCGATGCCATCGTGGGCCAGGCCGAGGCGCTTGGCCTCACCATCGGGATGCTGCCGACGTGGGGTGACA
>JAKJAE010000142.1 GCA_022707665.1 Chloroflexota bacterium | reverse complement strand
GGTCTCGAACTCGCCGTAACGGACTCTCGCGGTATCGTAGTCATAGCGAGGTCGAACGTTCGACCTGATCATTCCTCTGTCGAGATCAAGCTTGCAGCCGAACGTGATCTTCCGATCTCCCACCTCGATCCTCACGGCGACGGCGCCGTCGGGATGTGACACAGGCTCAAGTGTGACACCCTGAACAAGTCGCCCGGCATCGTCGGAGGCGCTGTGCGGCCACAGTACGGTGATGAGCGGCACAAGGTCCCCCTGGGTTAACCATCCCGTCCACACCTGGAAGATCCCCAGTTCCTGTTGGTAGTGGCGCCGCACCTTCTCAAGGGTCGCTGTCCAGTCGGGCGCGAGGGGATAGGCGATAGCCAGATTCTGTCCCCGTGGATTCTCCCATGCGCCGATGGCATCGATCCGTGTGTCGAACGCGTGGTCTCCGACCGGAACGGCCTCAGAGGTGTACAGGATGTTCGAGAAAGTGAAGCTGCCGGTCTGGAGCGCGCGCAACGCATCGACGACAACGAAGCAACCGAGCTGCTTCACGTAGGCAATGACACGATCCCATTCGACACCGCGACGATCGTCGGTCACGCGTGTGCGGCTCAGTTCAACATCGCCCAGCTGGACGAAGTGCAGCTTCTCTGTGCGCGTTGGGTGGTAGCTGCCGTCGTCGTGGAGAGCCTCCCATGCGGAGACCGCTGCGGGCTTGATACCGTGACGCCAGATAACGCGATTGTGGTAGATGTCGGCACGGTAACGTCCATTGGGCACGTTCTCTCGATACCCGCCATCGTGGAGGAGAACTGATCCTCTGTGCAGAAGCATGATGATGGCGTTCTCATCTGCGTGCCCGTGGTGCATTTTCTCTGCCGACACAGCCAGCGTCGTCCGCAAGTAGCGGCGTGGTATGGCGCCATACCCCAGCTCATCGCGGTAGTTGAGTAGCATGTACGTGGCGTCCGGGTCCCAGCCAGTACGAAACAGGACCTTCTTGCCGACCAGGTCATCGAGCAGTTCCTCACTGGACGACGTTGGGCGCGCGGGTTCGACGTTGTCGTCTGCCCACTCCCATGCCTGAATGAAGAGTGTGGCATAGCCCACGGGCTCCGGTAAATTGCGGCGGCTCGTTCGAAGCAGGGGAGCAGCCGCTCGGCCCCGCCACCCCAGTTGCAGTCGCCAAAGTCAGGATAGGTATCAAGCGGCGTAAGCATGTGGGCAAAATAGGTCAGGTAGTAGAATGTTGCTGGAAGCTCGAAGAGCCCTGGGCGCCCGGTGACCTCGGCGTACGTGAACAGAGCCAACAGCCAGATTGCGTGATAGCCCATGGCGTCCTCGATCGACCAGTGGCCCCAGCTATCCTCGGCGAGTTCGTTGGCGAGCGCCTTCCAGCTGGCAGCATCGGGATGGGTGGGGAACGCGCGGGTGGCGAGGGCGAGGCTCAACGCGCGCAGCATAGCACGGTTGTGTGCCCCCCATTCCGGGAAATGGAAAAGCGGATGCAGACTATCAGCAACCGTAGCCGCGATTTCGTCGTGATCTGACTGATCCAGAACGTCGCTTTCGCGGATGCGCTCGTAGGCCGGAATGTAGCTCGGGGGGGCGAACAACCCGTCCATAGGTGGCACGGCCTGGTGGTATTCCGGGTGTCGCGCCGCAAGAGCCGGAGGGAAGATCTTGGCGAGTTGTCGCGGCAACAAGAGTGCCTGGCGGGCACGCGCTGCGTGGACCGGGTCGCCTGTCACCTGATACAGGAAGGCATCAACTGCCGCGGCAGCAGCCGGTGCGCCGGTCGCGGCGTAGCCGAAGAGAGGGTGATCAGAGTTGCCTGCGTTGCGAAAGCTCTCCTGCCACTTTTCGATGCTCGTCGACAGATAGGTCTCCGTCGTTGCTCCTGCTGCGCGGATGTAGTCAAGGTAGACGGCTCTTGAAGGCATCGATCGATTCCTAAGCGTCAGGCGGAATGTAATGGGTCTCCATGCCGGGCATCGGAGGAACGCCCAAATCCAGGAGCAGATCGCCGAATCTGAGCGTCAAGTACATATAGTCAAAGACATTGCCGAAGACATCGTACTCCTTGGGGGGGGAGCCCTGACCATAGATGCTATACTGACGGCCTCTGTCATAGAGCACACGCAGGTGCTGCTTGTACTCGGCTTCGCCAATCGCGAAGGTCAGGATGAACTCCAGGCCGAAGGCCTTGTCCTTGCTGATCGGTTTTTCGGACAGAATGGTGCAACGATCAAGCGTGGCAAAGCCTGCAAGGAGGCCCTCGCGCAGAGCGGGGAGATCATCGGCGGTGATCTCGCCCGCTCCATCACCCAAATCGGCAACTGTGACGTAGAAGCCTGTCCGTGGGTCCTTCTCCGGATAGATGACAACACCGTAGGGTTGCTGGAGTTGAGCCTGATGCCAATTGAGCGGTCGCCAAAACGAGAAATTGTGGGTGAGGTCGCGGTACAACTTCTGTCCACGGATGAGGGATCGGGATTCTTTCAACGTTGGCTCCTGTGCTGTCGTGAGTTGGGCGGGCAGGTCACAGCCCATTGGATCCGCCTCATTGCCAATGCTTATACTTTAGTACCATTATTTGGCAGTGTCAACATGTTGATATGGCTATTGGATTGATTCTCGGGGCGGCGTCGACGCCTGGAACGGCACGCATCGCTTTGGAGAAGTCGTGCTACAAGCGGCGGCTGGCGCAGCTCGTAGCCAGCGTGGCCACTCGCAGGGTGGCTCACAAAACAGGGTCACGAAGACGTATAGCGGTTGCTCGCGATCCAGAAACGCCAGGGCCGGCTGCGGGCGTCTGCGTCGCCTGGAACACGGACTCGTGGGCCAGAGGCGATCTGTTCCCAGGGCAAGAGGCTGCCTTCCACTATGCTGAGAGGGCCTGTTCCACATAGATCGCTGCCGTTCAGCGTTCCCTCGATGGCAAAGGCCTGCGCCAGCCGGGCTGGCCCATTGGTCAGGCGTGGATCGCCGGGGGCGAAATTCCCTCCACGGTTGTGCTGCATCGTTTCGATGCCCGTCAGGGGCTCGAGAGCGCGGATGAGCACTGCTCCTGGGGCCCCGTCGGGGTGTGCCGCGATATTGAACATCCAGTGCATGCCATAGATGAAGTAGACGTAGGCGTGCCCTGGTGGCCCAAACATGGGGGAGTTGCGGGCTGTGGGCCCAGAGGCTGCGTGACTCGCCGCGTCTTCGGCACCCCGGTACCCTTCGGTCTCGACGATTCGCCCGATGAGCGTGACGTCACCGAGCACGCGCACTAGTCGCTTGCCGATAAGCGCACGGGCCACGACGTCGGGCTCGCGGGCGTAGAAGTCAGGGGATAATGGCAGACCTGGTGTCTCCGCCTTTGGCATTTGACTATCCTGCTTATCTGGTGTATGTTAATTGCAGTGAATGATAGCCTGATTCTGACCAAGTGAACAGACGCTTCGGCGAGCCGGTAAGTAGGCGCCTACATTTCCGGAGGGCGAGCAATGAGTGACATACCCGACTGGCTGGTGGAACTGGCTGCGCAGCGGGATGATGAGGACGACACCGCGGCGGCATCTGAGGATGCCCCGGTCGGCGCCGATGAAGCTGCTGCTGACAATGTCCAGAGTGAGTGGGACTTTCTGCGACCTTCGCCTGTGGTCACCCCAGCCGAGGCCTCGGCTGCCGAGGGCTTGCAGACCGAGGGTCCGGCAGACGAGGGCCTCGCTGCTGAGGAATCAGATGACTGGGATGCCTTTGTCCGCGGTATAGCGGCCCCCGCTCCAGCCGAGGCGGTGGCTGAAGAGGCAAGCGAAGGAGAGATCGTTGAGGTTCTGCGGAGCCAGGTCGAGTCGGATGAGGCCGCACCGCAGGAGGATGTTGCGATGCGTGCCGTTGGCGCTGGACGGGGGATCGCAGGTCTGCTTCCGTGGCAGCAGGCGGTCCTGGCCATCCTGTTGTTGCTCGACATTGCTGTCATCGGCCTTCTGTTTCTCGTGATGCTGGGCAGGATGTCCATAAGCTGAGCGCCAGGCAGCGTGCAGGTTGTGCATACGAAGAGCGCGGAAGGTGACTTCCGCGCTCTTTGCGTTCCTGTGTTATGTTACTCCGTGGCCCAGGTGAAAGTGCGGCGGCGGGCGGCCTGGCTGATCACCTTGTAGCTTGCATTGTCGGTGCCCGTGACCTGACGCACGACAAGAACGCGCCACGAGAATGTCCGGTCTTCGACGGTCTCGGGCGGGAATAGCTCGCCTGGCACGCGCCATGCCGTCGACCGCGTGATCATCTGCTCGGTAATGCTCTGACCGTCGGTGGGGATGATCAATTCCACCTGGTAGTATTCGCGGTCTTCGAGGATGCCGACAGAGGCCCATTGCAGCACGATCACGGCATCAGAACCCGTGAAAGATGCGGTATCCCGCGGATGGAGCATCACCGGTGCTGGATATCCCATGACCGGTGTAGGGGTTGCCACAGCCTCGGCAACAGGAGGCGGTGTCGGCGTGGGGGTGTTGCGCGGAATGACGAGCGCCAATCCGACCACAATATGCTGCGAGTTGGCAGGGAGCTCATTGGCGGCGCGTATGGCTTCCATGCTCACGCCGTATTGCTCCGCAATCGTCGATAGCGTGTCGCCAGCTCGCACTGTGTGCAGAATGTAAGGGCTGGGCGTCTCCGTTGGCTGCCGTGGGTCCGGTGTGGGTGTCGGGCCAGGCGTCGGGGTGGGCGCAGGTATGAACAAAGTTTGCCCTTCGCCGATGTCATCGGAATCGAGCCCGTTGAAGGCTTTGAGCTCATCGACGGTGATGTCAAACTCAGTGGCGATCTCCAGCAGCGTATCGCCCGCCACAACGATATACTCGGTGGGGGGCACGGGTGTCGGCGTCTCCGTGGGCGCCTCTGTCGGCGTTGCGGTCGGCGTCAGTGTCGGCGTCGCTGTCTGCGTTGGCAGAAAGGTTGCCGTTGGCGTAAAGGTCGGCAACTCGGCAATCACCTCGCCTTGCGACATCTTGAACCCAAGGATCGCAGCGCCGGTAAGGACCAAGACGGCGATAAGCGCCAGCACGGCTATGCGGAGGATCTGGCGTGTGCGGCTCCTAGAAGTCGGGGCACCTTCGCGAGCTTCTGCCTCAGAAGGGGCCCCTGTCTCGTCCTGACCCTCATCGAGCACTGCCCCACAGATTGAGCATATCTTGGCGTCATCGACAACGCGCGCACCACACGTAGGGCAGTGGCGCCCGAGCTTCTCGGGCAGTGACCGGATCGACTCATCTTCCATACGGTGGGGCATGATAACACCGTGTCAGGCAAGAGCAAGGCGCCTGGGGATTGGGGCTTGACAGCGGACCATGGCGGATTATACTCGTGGATTATAAGGTATACCTTATAAACTGTGACCGTCTCCGGAGGCAACAGGATCTCATGCGGCAGGAACGGGTTGAGGAGTATCTGGGAGCTGTGTACCGGCTGCGCAGCGATGCTGACACGCCGCTGCCCCTGGCGCAACTCGCTGAGTACTTCGGGTTCTCGCCGGTCTCGGTTCACGAGATGGTGCAGAAGCTGGAGGAGGGAGGGTGGGTGCAGTACCACCCTTACCGTGGGGTTACCTTGACCGAAGCGGGAACCGACGCCGCGTTGGCGCTCTTACGCCGGCACCGGCTCTGGGAGCGCTTCCTCAGCGACGTGTTGAGCCTGCCGTGGGATGAGGCCCATACAGTGGCTGGAGACCTCGAGCACGCGGCTCCAGAGGCCGTGACTGAGCGTCTGTCGGCGTTCCTTGGCGAGCCTGAGGCGTGCCCACACGGTGGGCCGATTGCCCCTCAGGCGACGTCGGCCCTGGAGCAGTGTCTGCGTAGTCTGGGTGTGGGTGCTGAGGCGCGCGTGACGCGCATCGCGCCTGAAGCCCCCGATCTCTTGAGGCGCATCGCCCAGTTGTCACTGATGCCCGGTAGCCTGGTGAAGATCGTGGCCCAAACAGCAGAAGCGACGGGCGTGGCGCTGTTGGCTGAAGGAGGTCGACAGGCGGTTGTACCGGCTGCGGATGCACGCGCCGTTTGGATGGAAATCGTATAGAAAGGTTGAGCTACTTCATGGTCCCACTCGCAAAGCTGAACCCAGGTGAAACCGGTCTGATTGGTAGTCTGGAAGGTGGCCATCATTTTGTCTCACGTCTGGCAGCGTTGGGTTTCACGACCGGGGCTCCGGTCACCGTTATCAGAAACTATGGATCTGGCCCGATCCTCGTCTCGATCCGTGGCGCGCAGATTGCCCTCGGACGCGGCGAAGCCGGCAGAATCAAGGTCCATTGCTCAGAGGGGTAGTGCTGTGTTCCACCACCAACATCACGCGCACGAAACGTCCGATACCTCGGCGGTCGAACTGCGCCAGGCACGGTCCGCTGGAGATGGCACGCTCGTTGTCGCGCTAGCTGGCCAGCCAAATGTGGGTAAGTCTACAATCTTCAACATGCTGACCGGCCTGAACCAGCATGTTGGTAACTGGCCAGGCAAGACCGTGGAGCAAAAGATAGGGCGGCACCACTATCATCATACCCATCACTACGGTCAGGACATCGATACACCCGATGATGCGGCCAGGGATGTGGACTTGCTCCTGGTCGACCTTCCGGGAACCTACAGCCTGACCGCAGCCTCGGAGGAAGAGCGCATCACGCGCGATTTCATCATCCACGAGCGGCCCGATGTCGTTGTGGCGATCGTGGATGCGGCGATTCCGGAACGCAGCCTCTACCTGCTGTCGGAGCTGCTCCTGTTGCCTTCGCCCGTGGTCCTGGTCCTGAACATGATGGACGTTGCCGAGCAGGAGGGCGTGCAGTTCGAGCCGCACGTTTTGGAGGCAGCGCTGGGCATCCCCGTCATCCCGATGGTGGCGACGCGCAGTGAAGGGGTACGGGAGCTGCTCGAGGCTGTGCTGGCGGTCGCAGAGCAGACCTACCCGTACGAGCCA
>JAKJAE010000141.1 GCA_022707665.1 Chloroflexota bacterium | reverse complement strand
GCCGAGACTGCCACGGTTACCCATCCGGATGGGCTGACGATTGGCCGTGATCCGGACTTGACGGGCAGCCTGCGCGTGAAGCTCGGGTCGGTTCCGAGGGCTGACTTTGTGGCAGGCTCCGTACCTGAGGAGCTCGAGGCTGCTGTTTCCGATCTCCCCACCTACCTTGTCCCCAAGAGCCCGTACTACACCATCGATCTTAGAACCAAGGATCCTGTCGGCGGCGAGATGACCGTGGTCATCCCCAATGAGGCCGAACCCTGGGAGACGCTGGATCTCTACGCCTGGGACGGTGAGGCGTGGCGGTGGTTGCCGACCCAGCTGGATCGCGATGCAGAGGTTCTGCGGTCGACCGTGAGCGCATTGCCTGCGTCGGTTATGGTGATGCAGAGTCAGGCCGAGGCCCAGGTGGTGGCGGAGGTCGATCAGTGGCCAGTCGAGACTGTTGATGCGGCCATCGGTGAGATCGATGTCCCCGGGATCCTCATTGGTACGATGGGAGGTACCACCGGGCACGCAGACGATCTCCCGCCGGCAAACGGGGGCGGCTCCGCCGTGGTCGTGCCCATTGTTCGCAACTGGTTGCCTGGCCGCGACCCGAACTGGGCCCTTGTCAGCGATATGGTCAATGCGCCGGCTGATCGGACATCTCACGTTGCCAACCTTCTGGCGTTGGCGCAACAGAATGGTTACCCGGGCATCGTGGTCGATTACCGGAGTGTGCAAGCTCAGGATCGCGAGGCATATGCTGCATTTGCCCGTGAGCTGGGTGGAGCGTTCGATGCGGCTGGCCTTGGGGCTGCAATAGTTGTCGATACCCCCGTACGCACTGCCGATGGCGTCTGGGATACGGGCGGCTATGACCTGGCAGCGATTGGGAATGCAGTCGACCAGGTACGTGTCGTGATGCCACTTGTGCCTTCGGCCTACGCACCAGAAGGCGATGCCGAGCAGCTCGTCGTGTGGGCGGCGACCCAGGTCGACCGCCACAAGCTGCTGCCCATCTATTCGACGCTGAGCACTGATGGGACGACGGCGATGGGGTTCGACGGTGTCCTGGACACGGTCGGGCAGATCGCTGTTGCTCAGACCCTGACCGAATCGGTTGAGCCCGGCGCACGGCTGACCTTCTCTCTTGGCGAGGGCGCGGTGCTTGACACTGACGCCGCGACGCGGGCGACAAGGGTCACGGTCGGTGACCAGTCGCTCTGGCTAGGAACGCCGGAGTGGTTGGTAGCACGGATGGACCTCGTGAGGCGCTACCAGCTCGGCGGAACGGTGCTGCGTGACTTCTTCGGTGGAGGGAACCTCGATGGCATCGCAGCCGTCCTGGCGGCACCCGAATCCGCCTCCGGTGCTTCGGCACTGCCCGAGGTCGTGTGGGAAGTGACGTCGCCCAATGGGCAGAAGGCCCAGACGCGAACGCAAGTTGACCGCCCGCAGTTTGTCTGGGCGGCCCCTGAGATCACCGGCACATACCGGATTGCTGCCACGTTGGGCTCCCTCGACAAGGGGGCGATGGACATCGTTGTCGCAGCCCCGGCGCCGGTCGTCACAGACACGCTTACGGCCGGCGATGCGGAGACGGAGTCCGGCGAGACGCCGGAAGATGAAGTAGAGGAGGCCGACGCCACGCTTGCTGCCCGTTTCGTCACTGATGTGAGCATCCCGGATAACACACGTTTCGAGAAGGGCGAGGAATTCACCAAGACCTGGCGCATGCGCAACTCCGGCTCCGAGGACTGGCCCGAGGATACGGTCCTCGTTTTCGCATCGGGTGCCGACATCGGGAAAGGCAAGGAGGTCGAGGTGGGTGCCGTCAAGAGCGGCGCCGACGTTGACCTGAGCGTTGACATGGTGGCGCCAGGTGAAGACGGCAGCTACCGAAGCGTATGGGAGCTACGGACTGACGGCAAGGCGATCAAGGGGGGGGCTGCGTACGTTCTGATCCAGGTTGGTGAGGAGCCGGTGGCCACGCCGACGCCGGCTGCGCCAGTGGCAGCTCCGCGGCCTGTGGCGAGCGGTTCGTTTGAACTCGGCGGCCACATCCGCGACCTTGGTATTCCGTATGCGAACCAGATGCATTACGCAGGCATGAACTGGGTCAAGATCCAAGTCTTCTTCGGTCAGGGTGCATCCGGGATCATCAACGCTGCCCATGCTGGTGGGTTCAAGATCCAGCTCAGTGCTATTGGTGGCGCGGGGATGACCGCGGAACCGGGATTCGAGGACAAGTTCGCGGCGTGGGTTGCCGGGCTTGCGGCTGCAGGTGCTGACGCGATCGAGGTCTGGAATGAACCCAACATCGATCGTGAGTGGCAGGTCGGATTGATCAGCCCACAGGCTTACACGAACCTGCTCTGTAAGTCCTACAATGCCATCAAGGGTGCCAATGGCGGAACGGCCGTGATCAGTGCGGCCCCTGCGCCGACCGGTTGGTTTGGTGGCTGCGGCCCTAACGGGTGCGATGACAAGCCGTGGATGGAAGGGCTCTACAACGCCGGTGCTGCGAACTGTATGGATTACATCGGCGCGCACCACAATGCCGGAGCTACCTCACCATCAGCCAGGATTGGCCATCCCGCGAACCCTGGAGACACGCACCATTCGTGGTTCTTCCTGCCGCAGACCGAGCTCTATTACAACATCTTCCGAGGTAGTCGCAAGTTGTTCTACACCGAGATGGGCTATGCCTCACAGGAAGGCCTGGACACGTTCTCAGACCAGTTCGCGTGGGCTCGCGGGACCGACAACGCGGAGCAGGCCGCGTGGCTTGCAGAAGCTGTGCAGTTGAGCGTCAATACGGGGATGGTCCGGTGCATTATCGTGTGGAACATCGACTTTGTGCGCTACGGCTATGACCCACAGGATGGCTACGCAATCATCCGCCCTGGTGGCGGGTGTCCGGCGTGCGAGACCTTGCACGGTGTCCTAGGCTCGCGCTAGCGCCTGGCTGGCTTTGGACCAGCGTGCTGATGGTTCGGTGATTGGGCCTGCCTGCGGGGATGCACCTCGCAGGCAGGTTGCCGTCTGGATAAGCTGTCGTTGTCTCTGAGTACTGGAAGATGGGAATTCAATGTTCTACGATCGAGTGACGTTGCGTGTGAAGGCTGGCCACGGTGGCAAGGGCGCCGTGGCGTTCCGGCGTGAGAAATACGTGCCGTACGGCGGGCCGTCGGGTGGAGACGGAGGGCGCGGTGGCGACGTGGTGTTTGTCGTCAATCCGCACCTCAACACTCTCTACCACTTCTCGCATCAGAAGGAGTTCGCCGCCGAGGATGGCAGGCCGGGGCTGGTGAAGAATATGCACGGCGGGGCGGGCGCCGATCTGGTGCTGCCGGTGCCCCGGGGCACTCTCGTGATCGATGAGGAGACCGGTGTCGTGGTGGCGGACCTGACCAGGCCCGAAGAGAGCAAGGTCATTGCGACAGGCGGTCGCGGTGGCCGCGGGAACGCCCGGTTTGCGACGCCGACCAACCAGGCCCCGCGCATTGCCGAGAATGGCGATCCCGGTGAGCAGCGGTTGCTCCGGCTGGAGCTCAAATTGCTGGCGGACGTTGGGCTCGTGGGAAAACCCAACGCCGGCAAGTCAACACTTCTGGCCGTGACCACCGCGGCTAAGCCGGAAATCGGAGACTACCCATTCACCACACTCCAGCCCAACCTTGGCGTTGTGGCGCTGGGAGCCAACGAGACCTTTGTGATGGCGGACCTACCGGGTTTGATCGAGGGCGCGAGTGAGGGCAAGGGGCTTGGACACGAGTTCCTGCGCCACATCGAGCGCACCCGTGTGCTGATTCACGTCCTGGATGGCAATGCGCTTGATCCGATCGAGGACTTTGAGGCGATCAACGCTGAGCTGGAGAGCTTCGGCCATGGCTTGATGCAGAAGCCGCAGGTCGTGGCTATCAACAAGATCGACATCCCGGGTGTGCGGGACATGCTGCCAGCCTATACCGCGATGCTGAGGGACTTGGGTTACCGAGACGTGGTTGGGATCTCCGGCCTGACGCGTGAAAACACGCGGGAGCTCATGGGTAAGGTCTATCAGATGGTGCAGGAGACGCCGGAGCCAGTGCTAGACAGTGCCATGCCCGTGATCATCCGACCCCAGTTCGAGGATGAAGGCTACAAGATTGTGCGCGAAGATACGGCCGTATGGCGCGTGCAGGGCGGCAAGATCGAGCGTGCAGCCGCTCGCACTCGCACGGAGTATCACGAGGCCCTGCTGCGCTTCCATCACTACCTGGAGGCTCAGGGCGTGATCGATGCCCTTCGTGAGGCGGGGGTGCGCGAAGGAGATACGGTGAAGATCGCGACGTACGAGTTCGAATGGATCGACAGCGCCGCCTAAGGCCCTGAGGGGACCACGCATTCTGCTGCGCCATGGCCGCATCGGATAGCGATGAGTGCACACGGTAACTCGGCCTGGGTCTTGCTCGTCGTTGAGTTCCTGGATGAGTTCATCTATGGGGCTAGAGAGGCTGCATGGCCTCTGGTCCGGAGCGATCTTGCTCTGACCTACGCTCAGATCGGTGTACTCCTCGGCCTGCCACGGGTCCTATCGGGGATCGTCGAGCCGTTCCTGGGGATCCTGGGCGACATATGGCGGCGCCGGGCCCTCATTCTGGCCGGTGGGGTCGTTTTCGCTATCTCCTTGCTTCTCACGGCAGTCAGCCAGAGCTACGCGTGGCTCCTGATCAGTTTCGCCCTCTTCAGTCCGGCCTCGGGCGCGTTTGTCAGTCTCTCCCAGGCGACGCTGATGGACCTGCAGCCTGCGCGCCGTGAGCAGGCCATGGCGCGATGGACCTTCGCCGGATCGCTTGGCGTCGTTCTGGGTCCGATTGCCCTGGGCCTGTTGTTGGCTGGCAGTCTCGGGTGGCGAACGGTGTTCATCGCCGCGGCTACGCTGACGGTAGTCGTTCTCATCTTGATGTGGCGATTGCGCTTCCTCACTCCGGCGGGTACAGAGGGCAACGTCTCTCTTCTTGCGGGGGCTCGTGAGGCACTCCGGGCGCTGCGCCGGCGTGAGGTGCTGCGCTGGTTGGTCCTGCTGCAGTTCTCGGATCTGATGCTTGACGTGCTCCTGGGGTTCCTGGCCCTCTACTTCGTCGACGTCGCAGGGGTATCCACGGCGCGGGCCTCAACTGCGGTGGCGGCGTGGACAGCCGCGGGCCTGGTCAGTGATCTGCTGCTGATCAGATTGTTGGATCGTGTAGACGGTCTCGCCTACTTGCGTGTCAGCGCGGTTGCCGAACTTGCCCTGTTTGCCACCCTTCTGCTCATATCTTCGTTCTGGGCCAAACTGGTCATTCTGGCCTTGCTGGGCGTGTTCAACGCCGGGTGGTACGCCATCCTCAAAGCCCGGTTGTACGCCACAGTGCCCGGGAAGAGCGGCACAGTTATGGCCGTGGACAACATCTTTGGCCTGGTTGGCGGCTTGTTGCCCTGGGGGATCGGTGTTGTCGCAGAGAGCTTCGGCCTTGGTGCTGCAATGTGGTTGCTGTGCGCAGGGCCACTGGCGTTACTGGTCGGATTGCCGCAGCGGGGCGCGCCTGGATCTGGCATCAGCCCCGAAATCGGGTAGAATTGCGTGCACGTTGAGCTTCGGAGGGCATATGACAAAGACGAAGGGGAATTATCCCAGCAAGGGTTCGTCTTCCCGGCGTGGGGCGAAAGCTTCGGCTGTAGCATCAAGGCCAGCGAAGACGTCCGCGAAGACATCGGCGGGCAGCAGGGATAGCCAGGCGCGACCTGCTGGCGCCAGCAAGGTGGGTAAGTCTGCCGCCAAGGATCCTTCATTCGCCACGGGCAGCAAGGTCCGATCGACGTTCTCACGGCCGGTTCAAACGGTCGGGGGGCGTCCTGTCACGCTGTTTGGCCTCCTCGCCATCCTGGCGATCATCGCGATCATCGTCGTTGTGCTCGTCCTGGCGCTCGGCAGGGGCAGACGCGCGCCTGCAGCAGATGCTGCCGCTACACCCACTGCCACTGTGCTCGAAGAGGCCTATGCCGCCGGCGCCGGAGGCGACGCTGAGGCAGGCAGCGACAACACCACAAGGAGTGACGCCGATATGCCACAAGATCCGAAAGCCCGCGATGGAATGTATAACGCACCGCCAGCGATGGCGATCGACCCGAACAAGGTCTACCTGGCTACCCTGGAGACTGAGAAGGGCGACATCGTGATCGAGCTTTATGCAGACAGAGTTCCGAACACGGTCAACAACTTCGTCTTCCTGGCCCGGAAGGGATTCTACGATGGCACCACCTTCCACCGTGTGATCTCCGGTTTCATGGCACAAGCTGGCGACCCTACTGGCACAGGCCGAGGTGGGCCAGGCTATAGGTTTTCTGACGAGTTCTCTGCAGATCTGAAGCATGATGGCCCGGGTGTGTTGTCTATGGCGAATTCCGGGGCCAACACCAATGGTAGCCAGTTCTTCATCACGTTGGCGGCGACCCCCTGGCTTGATGGGAAGCACACGGTCTTTGGCAGAGTGGTCGAGGGGATGGACGTTCTTAACTCGATCTCTTTGCGCGATCCATCCTCTGCGACGACAGCGGGTGATCTGATCAAGACGATACGCATCGACGAAGCGTCGGCGTCGCGTCTCCCCGAGCCTACGCCCGCAGCGTTGGTGCAGCCGGGCGAGGTCGAAATGCCCGAAGACCCCCGTCTGCGCAATAACCTCTACCCAGCGCGTCCGGCGATGGTCATTGACCAGGCCAAGGACTATGCCGCGACCATCAAGACGGCAAAAGGCGACATCGTCATCGAGTTGTTCGACGACGACGTCCCCAACACGGTCAACAACTTCGTCTTTCTGGCGCGCGAGGGCTTTTATGATGGCGTGACCTTCCATCGTGTGCTGGAGAACTTTATGGCGCAGACCGGCGATCCCACCGGCACGGGCAGAGGAGGCCCCGGCTATCGGTTCGAGGATGAGTTTG
>JAKJAE010000140.1 GCA_022707665.1 Chloroflexota bacterium | reverse complement strand
CTCCGAGCAACTTGAGAAGCTGCAGACCGACCACGTGGACTTCTACCTCTTCCACGGCCTGCGCCGGGAGCGTTGGGAAACGATCAAGCGGTTCAACCTGCTGGAATGGGCAGAGAGAGCAATGGCTGACGGACGGATCCGCCACCTGGGCTTCTCCTTCCACGATACCCTTGCGGTCTTCAAGGAGATCGTCGACGGCTACGACGGCTGGACGTTCTGCCAGATCCAGTACAACCCAGGCGGGCACGGAGGGGCTGCGCTATGCGGCGAGCAAGGGCCTCGCGGTCGTGATCATGGAACCGCTGCTCGGTGGGCGCCTGGTCGACCCACCCGATCCGGTCCAGGCCATCTGGGACGGCGCTGCCGAAGTGCAAACGCCCGTCGAGCGCGCCATGCGCTGGCTCTGGGATCAACCTGAGATCTCCGTCGTGCTCAGCGGCATGTCCACCATGGCCCAGGTCATCGAGAACGTGGCCCATGCCTCGCGCTATGGGGTGGGCAATATGACCGCCGCGGATCAGGACCTGATCGCCCGTGCGCGCACCAGGTACCAGGAGCTCTGCCCGATCCCTTGCACCAAGTGCGAGTACTGCCTCCCGTGCACAGTCGATCTCAAGATCCCCGAGCTCTTTGACATCCTCAACCGCGGCGTGATGTACAACAGGATCGACGAGGCACGCCGGCGCTACGACAGAATGGCGCCCGAGCAGAAGGCCGCAGCCTGCATCGCCTGCCGCGAGTGCGAGGCCAAATGCCCGCAGTCGATCCCCATCAGCGACTGGATGGTGCACCTCGACGAGATCCTGGGTCAGGGGATGGATGTCGACGCATGTCTGGCGGAGATGGCCGGCTAGATTCGAACACTACCCACCCACGGTCTGGATCGCGATTCGGGACAAGGCATAGCGCAGAACCTGCCGACGGATCCACGAACAGCTTCCTGGGCAAACTGGACTACAATGGGCCAGGATCTGAGGCTTCCAAGACGCCCATCGGCCCGGATTGCCCAGGAGGTGCTATGGCTGCTTCCGACAGCGACAAATCCATCCTGAGAGAGCTAGCCTGGCAGGTCGCCGAGATCGCGGCGCTACCCATCCAGCAGGAGACGATCAATCTCTGGAAGGCACTCAACGGCCTGCGACCCACCCGCCCCATGGTGTTGATCGACCAGATCCCCTGGCACGAGATGGACGTCGACGGCGAGCTCGCCTTGCGGACCGAAGACCCCTTCTGTCAGGGACTCGAGACACGCCTGCGCCGGACGCTCTACGCCTGGAACCACATGCGGGCCGACATGGTCGTCGACCCGTGGATCGACATACCCAAGAAGATCAGTGGCACGTACCCAGGCATGAGCCCGCTCGAGGATGTCGCTGTGCTCGATCCGGCCAATGACGTCGTCGGACACTACTACATCGACCAGTTGCAGACCGAAGAGGACCTGGAGAAGATCCGCATGCCCGAGGTCTGGCTGGATGCAGAAGCCACGGAGCAGGCCGCATCGCAAGCTCACGAGATCTTCGATGGGATCCTTGACGTCCGCATGCGGGGTATGCATCCGGGCTTCGCCTTGTGGGACCGCATCGTGGAATGGCACGGCGTCGAAGCGTCCCTGGTCGACCTCGTCGACCGCCCGGATTTCGTCCACAAGCTTCTGACACGTGCAACCGACGCCTATCTGTCGCTGCTCGACCAACTTGAGGCGCAAGGGCTATTGGGACAGCCGCAGTCGCTGATTCACTGCACTGGCGCCTACACCGACGAGCTTCCCGCCCCCGGGTTCGATTCACAATGCCCGCGGGCGAAGGACCTGTGGACGATGGGGATGGCCCAGATCTTTGCCTCGGTCTCGCCGGCAATGCACCAAACGTTCGAGTTGGACTACGCCACACGATGGTACGAGCGATTTGGCCTCGTCTACTACGGCTGCTGCGAGCCCCTCGACGCCAAGCTACACATCGTCCGCGCAATCCCCAACCTGCGCAAGATCTCGATGAGCCCGTGGGTGAACGTTGACCGGGGTGCCGAGCGCATCGGGCGCGACTTTGTCTTCTCGCGAAAGCCCAGTCCTGCTTTGCTGGCGGGCGACACTTTCCACGCGGACGCCGTTCGGGCTGACCTGGAACAGACGCGCGACGCATGTGAGCGCCATAACACGCCCGTTGAGTTCATCCTCAAGGATATCAGCACCGTCCGCTACCAGCCCCAACGGCTGTGGGAATGGGCCGATATCGCGATGGACGTAATTCGACGCTAATCCCTCTGCCCGACACTCGCGTGGGACAGACAGATCTCAGGAGACCAACACTATGATGACATCGCGCGAACGGCTCTTGACCGCACTCAACAACGGCACGCCCGACCACCTGCCCTGCCAGGTCCATGGTTGGATGGATTACTACCTTGAAACCTACCTGGGCGGATGCGATCAGTACGGGGCCTATGAGCACTTCCCCGGGATGGATTGGGTGATCTATGATGGGCCGCGTTTCATCTACAGCCCGGAGGCCCTCTCACAATGGCAAGTAACGGTGCGTGACCTCGGACCGGGCATCAAGCAGGAAATCATCCAGACTCCCGAGGGTACCCTGTCTCACACGATCGAACGCAACGAGTTCACCCCGTGGACGACCGAGTACATTATCAAGGACGAGCACGACTTCGCGCTGTGGGAGAAGTATGTACCGGTACCCGTGGCGGTGGACTGGACCAACATCCTGCAGGTCAAGGAACGTATCGGCGACCGAGGTATTGTGCGCGGTGGATTCTTCGGCTTCGGGCAGGGAAGTCCGTGGCAGGACTTCTGCACGCTCTTCGGCACCGAGAAGGCCATCTACGCAGCTCTCGACCAACCCAGGTGGGTGCACCATGCCATGGAGACGCTCCTGGAGAAGAAACTGAGCGTCATCCAGGCTGCCGGAAAGATCGAGCTCGACCTCGTGGAGACAGGGGGTGGCGCAGGCTCATCTACAGTCATCAGCCCCAAGCTCCACAGGGAGTTCTGCCTGCCCTACGACAGAGTTCAGATCAAGGCGCTTCACGAGGCGGGCACCAAGGTGGTCTACCACCTCTGCGGTGGGCTGATGCCGCTCCTGGAGATCGTCGCCGAGAACGGCACGGACGGCCTGGAGACGATGACACCGCCGTCGATGGGCGCGGATACGGACCTTGCCGAAGCCAACCGGCGCGTGGGTGACCGGCTTTTCTTCATTGGGGGCTTCGACCAGAATGCAGGCTTCGAGAAAGGCACCCCCCGGACTGCAGCCCGGCTGGTGCGTGAGTGTCACGAGGCCTGTCCCAACGGTGGCTACATCTGCTGTCCATCGGATCACTTCTTCTTCGGCGACCCGGCCAACATCCAGGCCTTCGTCGATGAAGCCAACCGCTGTACCTACTGAGATCGAATCCTACTCAACCTATCAGGAGGTAAGACACCATGATCATCGCGAAGATTGAAGAAATGGCTGGACAGGCTGTGTTTTCGGAAGCCATGCGCAAGGGTATGGCCTGGCTGACGTCGGTCCTTGGGCAGGATCTGCCTGATGGACGGGTCGACATCGATGGAGCCGAAGTCTATGCCCTGGTGCAGTCCTATACCGGCAAACCCCACAGTGATCAACCACGCTTTGAGGCGCACCGGCGCTACATCGACGTTCAGGCTGTGGTCGCGGGAGAAGAGGCCTTCGGGTGGGCACCCATCGAGGCCCTGCAACCGACGGACGAGTACAACCCCGACAAGGACGTGATCCACGGCGTCGTACCGGCGGAGCGGGCCGTCTTCGTGCCCCTCCACGCAGGCGAGGCCATGATCCTCTACCCTGCCGACGCCCACGCGCCGGGTCTTGCGCTCAACGAGCCCATCCCTGTGAAGAAGATCGTGCTCAAGGTCAGGCTCTAGACGCTCCGGTCCCATTCCATCACAGGGTAGCTCCTTCGGAACCCCAGGGCCTCGAGGATCGATGCCCCCAGGCTGTCGAGGACAGGCTCACCGTTCCAGAGTTGCACCACCATGTGACGCTCAAAGTGTCCGATGTGCTTCAACAGGGCTCCTGCTGCGTACTGCAGGAGCCCACTATCGGCGTTCTGGAGCGTCAGGACCTCGCTCCCGGTGCCGCTGACCACGAGCAATGGCAGCCCACGGTGCACTGCAAGCCACGTCGAAGGCAGCCGGGCGAACGTCAGCGGTCGTCCAGATCCGTCGACAGGTCCGTCCTCGCGCGCTGGCCCATAGAGGTTCGCCGGATCGCAAGCGTTCATCACAACGATAGACGTGTCCTGCAGAGCCCCATCGCGCAAAGTGCGCAGGCGTTCCACGACGTCTGGAAGCGCAAACTGCAGCCCGGGCAACCCCTGCACAAAGTAACCGCGCCGCAACTCGCCTCTCAGCTCCATCCGTTGGAGATGCTGGTAGATCGGGGACCAATCCCAGGCACCGGCCTCCTCATCAAGGCTCAATCTTGTGACAACACCGTAGCGAGCCAGGAGTTGGCGGGATTGCCGCGCCGCACGTTCCGCCACCGAGATCGGCTTCCCCATCACGCCGAACCGGTGCACCGGCGTCCACCTGCCCACCCACCGGACTGCGGCCGGCTGCCCCACAGCACGCCCTTGGTGCTCCAGACGGTGCCGGACGCGCTGCTTTGCCGAACGGTAGCGTGCAGGATCCGATAGTCGCGTGACGTGTCCTGACCCAAGGCCCAGATCGGCGCGGCGCCGGGCCAACTCCTCCTCCAGGGCGCTCAAAGGACGCCGGGTACCCCCACTGCCGGAGCCGCCGCGCGACCCTGAGGGCGTCAACGTCGCCGACTCCACGATCGTACGCATAGCCTCAAGACTGTCGTTCGTCACCAGTCCCGCCATAACCAGATCGACGAGGGCACTCTCGACGGCCTCCGCTTCCAGGTCAAGCGCGCCGGTGAGATCGTCGAAGAACGCGGCACCTTCCGAACGAAGGAATTCGTAGACGGCCTGCGGCGCCTCACCTATGTCGCCTAGATCGTCAGGCGCTCCTTCAAGGTAGGTGTGCCCTTCTCCTCGAAACAGGAACCGCACACGGCTCCGTCTCGGATCAGCGCCGCCAGATCCCACCCACACGAGCTCTCCACCCTGACAGAGGAGATCGAGGTCCTCAGGTCGGTAGGCGTCTAGCCTGAGAGGGAGAACATCACGCTCCCAAATGCGCCCCACGATGGGAGCAGCGCGCAGTTGCTGCAACGCCACAGTCAGGGCACCGTCGCCGCCCAACCGCTCGGCTGGGTGGATGTGTTGCCATCGCGCCAGGAAGTCAGCATAGGTGGCAAAGGAGACCGGTTGCACCTCGCTACGGAGGATGCTCATCGTCCGGCGGTGGATCTGTTCGAGCGCGCGACGGTCGACGAACTCGGCTCCGGCGCCGTCTCCCGACTCCTGTCGCGGCGTGAACCGGCCGTGAACGAGCTCGCGCGCCTCGATCAGGGCATCCAGCTCGCTCTCGAGCCACTCGCGTGGGAATGCGTACCGCGCCAGGATCCCCTCGAGCGAGACCGGCCCGGCCTGGGCCAGGAATCGCTGCAGAATTGATCTCCGCGCCACGTCGACGGTGGCACCATCAGGCGAAACGTCGTCCTCTGGATGCAGGCCAAAGGCACAGGTGTAGTCATCAGCGTACTCCGCCGGGATCCAGCGGGTCTCGTGACTGTGGCGTCCCGAGCCCGCGACCAGAACGGGAATCTCCAACCCGATCACGCGACCCTCTCCGGTCAGGCGCGCAATCCAACCCGCGGGGTCAACCGATGCCCGTTGCGCGACTTCGCTCGACGAGAGATCGCCCATCTGCTGCAGGAGCACAGCCAGTTCTTCAGCGCTGCGCGCCATCGCAGTCGGAGCCGTGTGCTGAAGCTGCTCGCGGACGGCCTGGATCGCCTCAGGCCGGAGCAGATCATCCAGTGCGACGTCTTTGAGCAGGTCCTGCAGCAGGTCACGGTTCACCGCCAGGGTCTGGAGCTGCTGCTCTGCACGGGGCGCGTCCCACTCGTACATCCGCACGCTGACGAAGTCGAAGAGCAGGCTCTGCGCCACGGGCGAAGGCGTCAACGATTCGACCGGGACGACCCGGATCTCGCCATCCTGAATGGACTGGAGGATCTCCTCCAGATGGGGAAGATCGAGAACGTCCTGGAGACAATCGCGGTAGGTCTCGGCGACGATGGGGAAGTCGTCGAAGCGACGCACGATCTGCAGCAGATCGCGTGCGCGCAGTCGCTGGAGCCAGAAGGGCGTGCGCCTGCCGCGGCCCAGGCCCGGCAGCAGTAACGCGCGCGCCGCGTTCTGCCGGAAGTGAGCGCCGAAGACCGCCGAGTCGGGCAGCTCCCGCAGGATGCGTTCGCGCGCCTCGGCAGGGCCCAACTCCGACACCACGTCGATGGGGAAGTCAGCGTCCGAGTCGAGCAGCCGCAACAGAATGCCGTCGTCGTTGGTCTCCACTTCGATCTCGACACCGGTACGCTCCCGAAATGCACCGGCGAGAGCCAACCCCCAGGGGCCATTCACCCGACCGCCGAAAGGCGAGTGCACCACCAGCCGCGCGTCCCCTACTGGGTCATCGAAGACCTCGACCACGATCGTTCGATCTGAAGAGATGGCGCCGAGGCAATCTGCCCGATCAGGTAGTCAGTCGTGTGCCAGGCGGACAGAGCATCAAGGGCATACCGCTCGCCCAACCAGGTCAGCAGCTCTTGGACCTCCGGCGTCTCGCGCAGATCCCGAACCTCGCGTAGATCATCCACACCGAGGCGCTCCCCGATCCGCGCCAGGTGCTCGGCGACCTCACGCCGGAACGCTCCCACCCGCACACCCAATTCGTATGGGCGCCATGGAAAGTCCCCACGCCAGAACGGCATCCGTGGCGTAGCGCCCGGGGCTGGGGAGACAAGCACCCGGTCATCGGTGATGTCCACGACGCGCCAGACCTGCGATCCGAGCATCATCGTGTCGCCGATGCGCGTCT
>JAKJAE010000013.1:6685-19450 GCA_022707665.1 Chloroflexota bacterium | reverse complement strand
GGCCGGTAGGCATCGCCCCCTTCATAGAGCCGGAACAGGTCGCCAGACTGAGCACGGCGCAAGTCGAACAGGGGCTGGAGCGCCTCCTTGATCTCCTCACGCAGTCGGGGATGCATGTCCGCTGGGAAGATGGCCGCCCACCCCACATCCGTAAGATTTCCGGGGTCGCCGGCACCCGGTTTCACCGGATACCCGGCCCATTCGCTTGCCTTCCGCTGCAGTTCCTCGCGCCGTTTCGTTTCCTCGGCGACACGCAAAGCGACCTGTGCATCGGTGACACGCGTCAGACGGTCTTGGACCTCAGCAAGTCCCCCCAGAAGTCTCTGATAGTCGACGAATTCGCGGTAGTCGTGTGGGGAAGGCACACCCCGAATCAACCGGGCAAGCTTCTGGGGTGATAAGGGAAGCTGCCCGTAGTTGCCGGTCACGGCATTGATACCGTTGAAGACCAGGTCGCCTGCGAAGAGCGATCTCAACTCATCGGACATATCCACGCTCCTTCTGCGCGTCCCGATTCAGCTTGCGGGATCACTAAGGCTTGCCACGGTCAACGAGGCCCGTTCCGACCCGTTGGACCACCCTGGCCCCCAACGGGATCAGGAGTGTGCAGCCGTACGGCGGGATCGCCAACCACGATATAGCCGCGAGCGTCGTTGTTAGCAGTCCACAATTCGGCCAGGCGGTATGCATCTTCACGCGAAGGCGGATCAGCAAGCCGGTCGTAGAGATAGGTCAGCTCGGTTGCGATGGCAGCATAGCGCATATTGAAGAAGTCGAGCGCCGCTCCCACCGGCTGCCCGTCCAGCAACCTCTCGATGGCACTCGCATAGACCTCGATGTGCTCACGCTTCCGGCTCTGCATACCCTCCGGGCGGTACGTGGCCTCTGAGAGGAACGACAGCCCCCAGATCCGCTCGACGTGGCTGATCACCGCCAAAGCACCGCGCTCCTTGAGAGCCAGCATGGCCTTGGGAAGTGCCGCCACGAACGGAACAGCCGCGATCGGCGTAGCGCGCTGACGGTATTCCGCGCGATGGTAATCATCTATCCGCGGCGTGCCTGCCCCGTAACACGCGAACAGGAACAGGATCGTTCCACGCAAGTTAAGCGCCTCTGTAACGTCCGCCGCGGAAAAGTAACTGTTCGGAGGTACAGCTCCACGTTTCGCGGGCCAGTTCTGGCACAACAACGCACCTTGCAGGTCTCTCTGACGGGGATCATCTGCAGGGAACTCCAGGCCATGGGTCGCAGTGAACACCAATGCAGGCGCCGGGGTTAGCTGTAGGATCTTCAGCAGGTTGCCCTTAGTGGTCTTCTCCGGCGCAATGCGGATGATCTGCCATGGAGAGCCCACCGTTCTGGCCCGAAAGTGCTGAGCCAACGGTGCCACCAGGTGGTTGGAGGAAAGATTCGTTGCGGCATCGCCCGGGTGCTCGGACCCAAAGAACACCAACTGGGATCCCACAAGGCCGGGCTGCTCCTCGACCGAGACCACATTGAGCGCATAGTTGTGGTATGCCTCGAGATCATCGTCGAAATCGAGTCGCCCTGCGGCGTACTGCACGTCGAGCTGGTACTGGAACTCAAAGGGGATCTCTTCAGCACTTCCCACCAGCAGCAAATAGTAGGGTACTCCAGTCCCCTTGGGATCCGCCGGATTGGCGGCGTCGGCGTTGCGCGGAGGGCGCCGCAGGAACGTGCTGGCAGTGTCTCCAGGGCGATAGCCGTGGCGGCCAGCATAGAGCCGATACAGCGAACCTGACTGCTGTTGCCGCCGGTTCAGAAGAGGGGCCAATGCTTTGAGGATCGCCTGGCAACGTTCTTCAGCCATCGATGCAGGGAAGATGATGCCCCACCCGGATTCCTCCAGCTTTCGAGGATCGACCCACGGAACCGTGCCCATCTGCCCGGTGGCACTGCGTCGCAGCTCATCCAGCCAGCCACGCATCGCCTCGTAGAGGTCCTGTGAACGCAGGGGTTGTCGAGCGCGCCGCAGAGCAACAAAAACGCCGCGCAACTCCGCCACGATCTCGTGCCAGGAATCGAAGGTACCCACCACCGACAACGCCTGGAGACGCTGCCGGGCCTCCGACATGCGCCCCTCACCACGAAGCCCCGATAGGGTTCCCAGCCCATGAACCAGCGCTCGGAGAGGCGCCGTGATGACATCCACACCGGGCAGTACCTTGAGCGAATCCAGAGGCAGCTCATCCAGCGCTCCGCAGAACTCCTCGATCCAAGGCGATCGGAGAATGCCCTGGGCATCGATCGCTGGCATCCCATCGCTGGACAGATATGCCCTCCGCAGCACGACGAGCGCCTGATCAAAACGCGATTCGAGGGTCGTGCGAAGAACTGCGGGGTCTGAGCCCGTCTGGTCAAACAACCATTGGGCCAGCGTACTGCCCTGACTCGAGGTCAGCGACTTCGCGATGCGCGTAAACGTTTCGACAGGCTCCTGGCGGAGCCGCTCTGCGAGGATCTGGACATCACCTGGGAGAGGCTGCGATTTGCCACCGAACAGAATCGTGAGGAGCTTCCGCGCAGACTCGCTGTACCAGCTATCGGGCGCCTGCCCACCGGACTTGAGAAAACCCAGAATGTCCTTGACCAGGAACTCCACCACAGCCAGCACTTTGCGCTCACCGGCAGCACGGTGGCTGAGCTCTCGCTGCAACTCACGGAGCTGCCGTACCGCGCTGTAACGATCAGCGAGGACGCGTTCAGTCAAGGCTTCAGCCGTCACCGGCTGCAGCCCGTACCCACCCGTCGCACCGTTGATGCCGCTAAAGTAGAGTTTCTCCGTCACGACCTTCTTGTCGCCTCGCGTCTCGCGGCACCGGGCCGTCGAACTCTGCCGACCACAGGACGATGACATGGCCCGAGCAAGATCCTCGGGACGCCACGTCGTTACACCAGAACCGATTGCAGTATAGCACACCAACCGGCCCATCGCAACGTACAATGCGCGCAGAGTGCGTTGCATGAGCGCTACAGTTACGATACCGTTACACACGCGCTGAAACGGCAGTTGTCGTAGGTCCGCTACGGCCTAGAATGGTCACATACGCAGAATTCACTCCATACGGAGGTCATTGGCATGCAGCTTGAATGCTGGCCCGGTCGCAGCTACCCCCTCGGCGCCACCGTGTACCCGTCGGGGACCAATTTCAGTCTGTTCTCCAAGAGCGCCAGTGCCGTCGAACTGCTGCTCTTTGACGATCCAGACGACGCGCTTCCTCAGCGAGTGCTCGCCTTGGAGCCGCGCCAGTGTCGCACCTACTATTACTGGCACACCTTTGTGCCTGACATCGGGCACGGGCAGCTCTACGGCTACCGTGTCCGCGGCCCCTATGATCCCGAGCGCGGGCTCTGGTTCGATGGAGAGAAGCTGCTTGTCGATCCCTACGCACGCGCAGTGGCGCCCAGCAGTCGTTTCAGCCGGGACGCTGCACGGCTGCCTGGTAACAATTGCGGCGTCGGCATCAAGAGTGTAGTCGTCGATCCAACCCTCTACAACTGGGAGCTCGACAACCAACTGGATCGTCCCTATGCCAGCACAGTCATCTATGAGATGCACATCCGCGGCTTTACCCAACACCCCAGTTCAGGTGTACCAGCGGAGAGGCAAGGGACCTACTGGGGCGTGATCGACAAGATTCCATACCTGCAGAGTCTGGGAATCACGGCAGTGGAGCTGTTGCCGATACAGCATTACGATGCCCAGGATGCACCGGACGACCTGACCAACTACTGGGGCTACAGTCCTATTGCTTTCTTCGCCCCGCACCAGGGATATAGCAGCGGAAGCGGACCACTTGCCGCCATCGACGAATTCCGGGATATGGTCAAAGCCCTGCATCGAGCAGGCATTGAGGTCATTCTGGACGTTGTCTTCAACCACACGGCAG
This sequence comes from Chloroflexota bacterium, assembly GCA_022707665.1. Lineage (GTDB taxonomy): Bacteria > Chloroflexota > Anaerolineae > B4-G1 > SLSP01 > PWVB01. Next base: position 15,539 of record JAKJAE010000013.1, on the reverse strand, counting down.
AAGGGGGCGCCGGTGGCCCGACCTACTCGTTCCGTGGACTGGAGAACCGCGCCTACTACCTCTTCAACGGCGACGATGTGGGTGCCGGCTATGCCGACTACAGTGGGACCGGCAATACCATTGACGCGAACCACTCGATTGTGCGCCGGATGATCATGGATTGCCTGCGATACTGGGTGTCGGAGATGCACGTGGATGGCTTCCGCTTCGATCTGGCATCAGTTATGGCGCGGGACCCAAACGGCGAACCCATGGAGAACCCCCCGATCCTCTGGGAAATCGAGTCTGACCCTGTGCTGGCAGGCACCAAGATCATCGCCGAGGCCTGGGACGCTGCTGGGCTCTACCAGGTAGGATCGTTCACCGGGCATCGTTGGGCGGAGTGGAACGGGGAGTTCAGGGATGACATCCGGAGGTTCGTCCGGGGCGATCTGGGCATGGTCAAGAAGGTGTCCGCGCGCATCAACGGCAGCCCCGACCTGTACACACAGCCCGACCGGGAGCCCAACCGAAGTATCAACTTCATCACCTCACACGACGGATTCACACTCAACGATCTGGTCAGCTACAACAACAAGCACAATGAGGCCAACCTGGAACAGAACCGAGATGGCAGCACGCCCAACAACAGCTGGAACTGTGGCGTCGAAGGTCCAACCGATAACCCTCATATTGAGGCGCTGCGACAGCGGCAGATACGCAACCTTCTGACGATTCTGTTCGTCTCTCAGGGCACCCCTATGATCCTGATGGGCGATGAGGTGCGTCGGACACAGGGAGGGAACAACAACGCCTACTGCCAGGACAATGCGGTCAGTTGGTTTGACTGGCGGACCATTGCACAGCAAGCAGATCTATTGCGCTTTGTACGTCTGCTCATCGATGTCACACAGGACCTGGCCATCTTCCGCAAGGAACGGTTCTGGCTTCCTCCTGACCACCACGACTCACCTTCCATCACGTGGCACGGAGTGCTGCTGAATGAGCCCGACTGGAGCTACTACTCCCATACGCTGGCCTTCGAAGTGCGCTCTGCAGCCGACAACGAGCATGTTCACGTCATATTGAACGCCTACAAGGAGCCGCTGGAGTTCGAACTCCCCGATCCACGGATCGACCCGAAAACGCAAGCACAGTGGCTGCGCATCGTCGACACAGCACTGGCTTCCCCCGATGAAATCCGACCACCAACCGAAGCGCCGGCAATCGCCGCCAGATCGTACACTGTCCAGCCCCGATCGGCGGTGGTGCTGTTGGCACGCCCCCTTAACCTTGTCTAATCCCTTCGGTTATGCTATAATTCTTCTAGTCGTAGGATGGTGGACACTGAAAAGTGGGGCGAGCCCCCACTTTTCTTCTTAGATGCTATTGGGGGAATAGGGAGGCAGTTGCCTAGATGAAGAGCGAGTTCGCCCTGGCTTTCAACCAGATCTGTGCAGAATACAGCTTGCCAAGAGAGGTCGTGCTTGACGCCATCTGTGCTGCCTTGGCGACCGCGTACCGGCGTGACTGGAAGGTTCCCGCCACACAAAACGTCTCCGCAGACATCAATCTGGAGACCGGATTGGCGCGCATCTATGTGGAGCGCATGGTCACCGAAGCTGTCGAAGACGAGCAGATCGAGATCTCCCTTAAGGAAGCCCGCCGCAAGAAGGATGATGCCCAGGTGGGCGATCTGATGATGATCGACGTCACCCCCCATGACTTCGGTCGAATCGCAGCACAGACAGCCAAGCAAGTCATCACACAACGGTTGCGCGAGGCTGAACGCGAGAGCCAGTTCAACCGTTTCAGCCGTCAGGAAAACGAGATTATCATCGGCACCGTGCAGTCGGTTTCGCCTCACGGGGTGACGCTCCACCTCGAGCGAACCGAAGAAGCCACGATGCCGAAGCGTGAGCAGATTCCTGGCGAACGCTACGTCATCCACCAGAAGATCCGCGTGTACGTGCTTGAGGTTCGTCGGACCCCGCGCGGCCCCGAGATCATCGTAAGCCGAAGCCATCCACTTATGCTCCGTCGATTGCTGGAGCTCGAGGTTCCCGAGGTACGCAGCGGCCAGGTCGAGATTCATGCCGTAGCACGAGAGGCAGGCACGCGTGCCAAGGTAGCGGTCTCAGCGCGCCAACCGGGGATCGACCCTGTAGGAGCATGCGTGGGCATGCGGGGCATCCGCATCCAGACAATCTCACGCGAGCTGCAGGGTGAGCGCATCGATGTCGTCGAATGGAGCGATGATCCAGAGACGCTCATCACCAATGCGCTTAGCCTCCCAAGCGTTATGTGTGTGACAGTGGACGAGAGCAACCCGGGCGGCAGAACTGCTTCGGTCGTCGTGATGGATGACCAACTCTCGCTCGCCATCGGACGTTCCGGGCAAAACGCTCGCCTCGCGGCAAAGTTGACGAACTGGCGCATCGACATTCAGGGAGGCACCGAAGCCGCACTATGGGCGCTCGATCAGGTCAACCAGACACCCGAGTTGCTCGATGTGCTCAAGGGTACGGCGGCGCTCCTGCCACGACTGGCGACCATTGTGCGGATACACGAGGAAGAGCGCTATCCGTACACCGATGAAGAACGCAACACCATCGCGACCGTGGTCAAGGCCGTGCGACATGCCATCATCACTCGCCGTGAAGCAGAACGCCCTGGATCAGTACAAGCGCGCGCACGCCAACGCGCACAGCGGAAAGCGGACGCAGACCGGGTCAAGGCAAAGGAAGAGGCGTACGCTCGGGTTCCCAGGAAGGCTTACGAGATCTCATTGACCGATCTTGCGCTTTCGAGCAAAGTCCATACCAATCTCGTCACTGGCGGACTGCAGAACGTCGGTGAGGTGATGGAGCGTATGGCGGTAGGCGACGAAGCGTTGCTGATGCTCAACGGCGTTGGCGTGAAGGCGCTGCAGGAGATCAAGCAAGCCGTTCAGGACAGTGGACTGAGCCTCCTTGAGCCAGCGGACACTGACGCCGTCGAGGCTGTTACTGATCAGGAAATCGAGATCGAGGTCGCTGAGGAGGCGTCGGAACGGGAAGCCGTTGCGGAAGCCACCCAGCCGGAATCCGTTTTGCCCGAGACCGCAGAGGCCGAAATGGCCCCCGAGGCTCCTGCAGAACCCGAGATCGCGGAGGTTGCCGAGGCAGGGCCTTCAGAGGTTGAGGACACTCCGGTCGCGGCTGTACCCGAGACACCTGAAGCTCAGCCAGAGGAGGCACCTGCTCTCAGTGCTGTAGTACCAGCAGGGGCCATCGTCTACGACGAGACTGAAGAACCGGAGCTGGAAGAGGCAGGCCAGGACCAGAAGCGGAGTAAGGGGCGAAAACGCCGGCGCACCGTGGTGTTCGATGACACCACCGGCGAGACATTCGTCGTCCGTAAGCGTCGTGGTCGCACCACCGATGGGTGGGACGAGTACAGCGAGGATTACTAGCTCAGTCGGGCACAGAAACATGATCCTTTGGGTGGACCCAGTCGCCAAAACCGGCAGGCTGCCGGGGCACGAACTGCAATGCTAAGACGTCTGCGACGCAAATAGAGCAGACATCGCAGGCTTTCTGGCCTTGGATGATGGGACGCCAAAGGAGTGTTGGCGTCCCTTTTTCGTGGTTGCGCCGGCCTGGAGGCTATTCTGCTCCACCGGCTACCAGGGGAGTATGGGGAGTATGGCCAAGAATAGGCAAAGGCCGAGGCAGAAACACGTCCCACAGCGAACGTGCATAGCATGCCGGGAGACCAAGCCAAAGCGCGATCTGGTCCGTGTCGTGCTCTTGGCCGAGGGTGGCATCGCGGTTGACGAGACCGGCAAGCGCAATGGCCGTGGTGCCTATCTATGTCGAAACTATGCGTGCTGGGAACAAGCGCTCAAGCGTGGCATGCTGAATCGCGCTCTGCGCGTCGACCTCCAGCCCGAGGACGTGGCCATTCTCGAGACGTTCGCTCGATCCCTGGTGGAGACAGCGTTGGAGGATGAGACATCGACGTGATTGCGGTCTTGCCGTTGAAAGACTGATAGAGGAGGAACTCGTATGACAGAGAAAGAAATCACGATCCCAGAAGTGATCACGGTTCGCGACCTCGCGGATCTACTGGGTGAAACCCCGATCAAGGTTATCAAGATCTTGATGAGCAATGGCGTGTTGGCAAGCATCAACCAGCAGGTCGACTTCGATACCGCTTCCATCATAGCTGCAGAATTCGGCTTCGAGGTGAAACAACCCTATGCCGAAATGGAGGAAGAGGCGAAGACCGAACTGTCTGCGTGGCAGATCCTCCTCGCCAACGAAGATCCCCAGGATCTCAAGAGTCGTCCTCCTGTTGTCACTGTCCTTGGCCATGTTGACCACGGCAAGACATCGCTGCTGGACGCGATTCGCCATACTGACGTTGCCGGCGGAGAAAGTGGTGGCATCACCCAACACATCGGCGCTTACCAGGTCAAGCACGGCACGCGGCGCATCACGTTCCTGGACACACCAGGTCACGAAGCATTCACGGCCATGCGCGCTCGTGGCGCTAACACCACCGACATCGCCGTCCTTGTGGTAGCCGCAGACGACGGTGTGCAGCCCCAGACGGTCGAAGCGATGAACCACGCCAGGGCAGCCCACGTTCCCATCATCGTAGCGCTCAACAAGATCGACAGGCCCAACGCCCGTCCCGAGGTCGTTATGCGACAGCTCTCGGATTTGGGCTTGACGCCCGATGAATGGGGCGGCAGCACAATGATCATCCCGGTATCGGCCAAGATGAAAACCGGTCTGGAGGATCTCCTCGAGGCTATAGTCCTGGTTGCTGATGAGATCAACGTACAGGCAAACCCGGACCGTACCGCAATCGGCACAGTCCTTGAAGGTCGTCTGGACAAGCGCCGCGGCCCGCTGGCGACCGTTCTCGTTCAGAACGGCACCCTCAACACGGGCGACATCGTTGTCGTTGGCAGGACCTGGGGCAAAATCCGCGCCCTCGAAGATGAGAACAGCGCGCGCCACCGGACGGCCCCGCCGGCAACCCCGACGGTGATCATTGGCCTGCACGATGTGCCCAATGCGGGTGACATCATGGAGGTCGTCGGCGATGAGCGTACAGCGCGAGCAATCGCGGAAAAACGCTCCGAGGAGGCCAAGCAGCAAGAGCTGTCGCGCCCCAGCCGCCCGCTTTCGCTTGATGACTTCTCATCGGCCATCCGTGCGGGCCAGGCCCAGGAACTGAGCGTTGTCCTGAAAACGGATGTCCAGGGCTCCATCGAGCCCATCGTGAACAGCATCACCCGCTTGAGCACTGACAACATCAAGGTCAACGTGATTCACGCTGCCGCCGGCAATATCTCGGAATCGGACATGAACCTCGCCCTGGCCTCGGATGCCATTGTCCTGGGCTTCCGTGTCTCAGCCGACGCTGCCGCACTGCGCATGGCTGATATGGAAGGGATGGAGATCCATATCTACGAGATCATCTACCGCCTCGTCGATGATGTCGAAAAGGCGCTCAAGGGTATGCTGGAGCCCACCTATATCGAGGTCACCATTGGCGAGGCCGATGTACGCCAGATCTTCGACATTTCGAGCCTCGGCAAGATCGCTGGATGCTATGTCACCCAGGGTGTGGCGCGGCGCAACGCCAAAGTGCGCGTGCTTCGCAACGATTCCGTTCTCTATGACGGGGCAATCGACTCGCTCAAGCGCTTCACCGAGGATGTCCGTGAGGTTCGTCAGAATTTCGAGTGTGGCGTCAAGGTTCAGGGATTCGATGACCTGTCAGTGGGCGATCGGCTGCAGTTTTACACCATGCGGCGCGTCGAGCAGGAGTAGACGCGAAGTGCCATAGGTCTCGCGGTTCGGTAAGCGCTCGAGTGACCCGCCGGTCCAGTCTAGCCCTTGCCAGACAGCGTGAGGAGAAGGGATATGAGCAAGAAGTACTCGCATCGCATCAACCAGTTGATCCAGCGTAAGGTCACACAGCTCCTCCTGGAGCAGAGCAATGATCCTCGGTTAGCTGAGGTCACGATCACTGATGTCAGCGTCAACCGCGACACAACACGCGCCGAAATCTACTTCAGCGTTATTGGTACGCCCGATGAGATCTCGGAGGTGCAGCAAGCACTCGACGGTGCAGCAGGGTGGTTACGCAAGGAGATGGCTCCCACCCTGAGACTGCGGAACATCCCGGCATTGGCCTTTATCTATGACCCCTCACTCGCCCATGGGGCGCGCATCGAGGAGTTGTTGCACCAACTGAAGGAGGAAGACAAGATCCATGGGTCCGACTCAGATAGCGGCGACGGCAACACTGACTCAGGCAACGTCGATACTGCTGAAGAGTGAGCGTCCGCTCCTCATCGCCCATCCACGACCCGACGGTGACGCCGTCGGGTCGACACTTGCCCTGCGGCTCGCACTGCTGCAGCTTGGGAAGCGACCCACGGTAGCGTGCGTTCATCCGCTGCCCGACAACCTGGCCTATCTCCCCGGCGCCGATGCATTCGTCAGCGACGTGCCGGAAGGAGGTGACTATGACCTTGTCGTCGCCATCGACATGAGTGACCTTAAGCGTACCGGGGGTATCTACCGGGAGAGCTGGCTCAGACAGAAGCCACTACTCGTGATCGACCATCACGAAACCAATGACCAGTTTGGTGATGTGAACCTTGTTGACCCACACGCTGCTGCAACAGCGGTCCTGATGGTCGACGTCATCAGGGCACTCGGGGTCCCCGTCGTAGATGCTATCGCGACCTGCCTGCTGGTAGGGTTGCTGACCGATACGCGAGGCCTGCGGACTGACAACACGACCCCAGCCGTCCTGAGGTTGGTCAGTGAGCTGATCGAGGTGGGCGGGGACTACCTCGGAGCTATGCGCAAGACCCTGGACGCCGTTCCCTATCAGACGATGCGTGGGTGGGGTGTGGCACTCAGTGGTCTACAACTCAAAGGGCGTGTCAGTTGGGCTGCCATTCGCATCGCCGAGAAACAGGCATTGGGGATTGAAGACCACGATGATCTCGACCTCGGTGACCTGCTCAGCCGCGTAGCCGAGGCTAAGATCGCGGCGGCATTCATCGAAATGAGCGACGCGACAGTGAAGGTAAGCCTCCGCTCGCGGCAGGGCTACAACGTCGCCGGCATCGCCCACGCGTTTGGCGGCGGCGGGCATCGCCAGGCATCGGGATTCTCAATTGACGGCCCGCTCGATGAAGCGGTGTCGCGCGTACTGGCTGCCATCGAGGATACGCTGGATCAGCATGATCAACGGTGTGCTGGTCGTTGACAAACCCGCGGGGGTCACTTCCCACGATGTGGTCGATCAGGTCCGCCGCCTGACAGGCACCCGGCGGGTCGGACACACGGGCACCCTCGACCCAATGGCCACCGGGGTGCTGGGCATCCTGCTTGGCCCCGCAACGCGGCTAGCCCAGTTTGCCACAGCAGGCGAGAAGCAATACTGGGCCATCCTCAGGCTCGGTCAGACCACCGATTCCTATGATGCGGACGGCAAAATCGTTGACGAGAAAAGTGTTGACGTCGACCTGGAGGCTATCCACTCTGTGCTGCCCCGGTTTCGTGGGGCAGTCGCCCAACTGCCCCCGATGGTCTCGGCTATCAGGGTCAACGGGAAACGGCTCTATGAGCACGCCAGGCAGGGTGAACAAATACAGCGAACGCCCCGATCGGTTACAATCTTCAGGCTTGCGATCCTCGACTGGGTCTCTCCAGATCTGACCTTCGAGGTGTCCTGCTCCGCCGGCACCTATGTCCGCAGCCTGGCCCACGACATCGGTCAGGCGCTGGGATGTGGAGGCCACCTTCGAGCGCTGCGCCGTACGGCCAGTGGCCCTTTCAAGCTCGAGCAGAGCCATTCTCTGGAGAATCTGGAGCAGATGCAAGCGCAGGGTCACCTCCTCAGCGCGCTATTGCCCCCCACGGCTGCACTCGGATCAATGCCTGGTGTCATAGCGTCCGCGGACCAGGAACGCGCGCTTCGCTTTGGCCAGGTGGTTTCTCTGGAAACGTCCCATACCTCTGACCTGATCCAGGCGCACGGCGCCAACGGCGACCTGATCGCCGTGCTCCAGCGCGTTGACGATGGCACATACCGTCCTGTGGTGGTTCTCCCACCATCCGGCGACTGAGACTGCGGCCCGCAGGGAATTCCATATGGACGAGGCTACACTCAAGCCCTACCTGAAGAAGGACGTCGCTATCACGATGGCCGGCCAGCGGATCGAGTTCGCCGTCTCCCAGACCCTGTTCAGCAGCCATCAGGTGGACATCGGATCAGCGCACCTGCTCAAGACGCTGCCCCTGGACCTGATCGGAGACAAGGCTCGAATCTTGGACCTTGGCTGTGGCTACGGGCCACTCGGGCTGACCCTGGCGCGGCTCAGGCCCGGTGCGGAGGTCCATATGGTCGATCGAGACGCCCTGGCCGTTGACTTCACTGCGTTCAATGCGCATCGCCTCGGCCTCTCCAATGCAACGGCCTACGGCAGCCTCGGCTACGATGACGTGCGGAGCTGCGCCTTTGACCTCATCATCTCCAATATCCCTGGAAAGGCAGGCGCAACGGTGATTCGAGCCCTGCTGCTTGATGCCCATCGCTACCTTGCCGACGGGGGAATGGTCGCGATCGTCGTCGTGCTTCCCTTGGAGCAGAGCGTCCTTGACCTGCTGGCAGACCCCTCGATCGAGGTCACCCTGCACCAGACGACGGCAGCACACGCCGTGTTCCACTATCGCTTTACCTCGAAACCACCGAATCCTGGGATTGGCGATGGGTTTGAACAGGGCACCTACGATCGCGGAGAGGTCTTATTCCCGCTGGAGGGACCAGCCGTACCACTGCGAACGGCCTACGG
>JAKJAE010000013.1:411-6600 GCA_022707665.1 Chloroflexota bacterium | reverse complement strand
GCTCCTGAAAGCCTATCAGGACTTGGATCTGATCCACCCCCGCCAGGCCGTCATCTTCAATCCTCGTCAGGGTCATCTTGCGGTTGCGCTCTGGCGTCGGTTTCGACCCGCAACCATCGATCTCGTGGACCGCGACCTGCTGAGCCTGCGTTACGCACGCGAGAACCTCGTGCGCGGTGGCTGCCCCGCAGCAGCCATCGGTCTGCACCACCAGACAGAACCGGTCCCAAAAGGCGCCGAGCCCGATCTTGTTGTTGGACTGCTGCGTGAAGACGAGGGGCCCGACGCGATCGAGGCCGCCATTGCCAGTGCCGGTCGTCGGCTTGCTCGGGGCGGGTCGATCCTGCTCGCCGGAGGATCCACGCCGATTACCCGCATCCTGAAGAGCAAGCGGATAGGCGCCCATCTGCGCGCCGGCAAACGCAGGCGCAACAGGGGCAATAGCTCCATTGTGCTCCAGCGGGTCTGAGCCCTGCCCGAGACGCCAACACGAGTCCCGGTTACAGGATGCCATCATGTGGATCGAACACGACCTCACACACCTGAGGCTACAGAACCCTCACGCGGCCACGATAGGCGCCTTCGATGGTGTCCACCGTGGTCACCAGGTTCTGATCGGGGGCATGGTCGCCGAAAGCCGCGCGCGAGGCATGGCACCCCTGGTGGTCACGTTTGACCCACTCCCGGGCCAACTGAAGGACCCCCATGGCTACCGGTTGCTCTCGACGCTGCCCGACAGGCTCGAGCGTTTCGCTGAGCTGGGGATTCAGGGCGCCATTGTCATCCATTTCGACGCCGCCTTTATGCGCACAAGCGCGCTCGAGTTCGTAACGGAACTGGCCCACAACCTGTCGCTGCGTGCCCTGTGGGCAGGGCCAGACTTCCGGCTGGGGCGAGGGCGTGAAGGGGATATCGCCTTCCTTCGACAGACTGGAGGCCAACTTGGCTTCGCAGTGCGCACCTTGCAGGACACCGTGACTTGGGGAGGGGCTCCCGTGCGGAGCAGTCGGATCCGCGAAGCCCTGCGAGTTGCCGACATCGAGACCACAAACGGCTGCCTGGGCCATCCCTACAGGCTGACGGGCATTGTGGAGCATGGAGAGCGCAGAGGGCGCTTGTTGGGGTTCCCTACGGCCAATCTACAGATCGACCAGAGCCGGCTCCTGCCTGGCAACGGCGTCTATGTCTGCCGGGCATACCTGGGCACAGCGACCTATAGCGCGATTACGAACATCGGCACCCGTCCCACATTTGACCACCATCCCCCGAACGTTGAGGCCCACCTGCTCGACTTCTCAGGCACCATCTACGGACGCACGCTGCATCTGGACTTCCTGAAGCATCTCCGGCCTGAAGTCAGATTCGGCTCAGTCGAAGCGCTGGTACGCCAGATCCGCATCGACGAGGCAACGGCCAGAGCCTGGTTTCAGGACTGTGAGGATGGACTGGACGGAGACATGGTACGCCCTGGCTAGGCGTCCAGATCGTACACGCGGCGCCTCTCCCAACCGGCCATGGCAGCGACCTCACGTGCGGCCTGTGACCGCGAGAGTCCATGGGCCATTCGGTCAGCAAGGGCAGCCCGGACACGCTCTTCGTCCCACACGGTTTGGCTTGCGGTAGCGCCGGCAACCACCACCGTGTACTCACCGCGTGGAGGGTGGCCCGCCGCCTCGTGGTCCGACACCCGCCGTAGCGCGCCCTCCAGATCGCCACGCCATACTTCCTCGTAGAGCTTCGTCAGTTCACGACACAGCGCCACCGGGCGGTTCCCCAGGATTTCGTGCATCAGAGTGAGCGTCTGCTCCAGGCGATGGGGCGCCTCGTAGAAGATAAGCGTCGCCCGGTTCGAAGCCAACGCACGGAGTGCATCAGCAGGGCGTTTTCGCGGGAGAAACCCGACGAACAGGAATTGGTCGGTCGGCAGACCGGAGACGACGAGGGCTAACGTGTGAGCGGAGGCGCCGGGAACGGGAACGACCGGAACACCACGCTGGATCGCCGCCTCGATAAGCGGGTAACCGGGGTCCGATATCCCGGGCATCCCGGCCTCCGAGATCAGGGCAACATCCCCCCGCTCCAACGCCTCGAGGATTTCGGGGATCCTACGCCGCTCATTCCCTTCGTAATACGACGTGACCGGCGTAGTGATCTGGTAATGGCTCAGGAGTACCCCGGCCTTGCGGGTGTTCTCTGCAGCAATCAAGCTCACGTCGCGCAGTATCCGCAGGGCACGCAACGTGATGTCCTCAAGGTTGCCAATAGGCGTGCCGACGATATATAGCGTCATCGCGACCTGCGACTGGCGCACACGTCCAGCTCAGTGGTTCTGGACAAAGACAACGTGCGCCAGCGACCGGGAACAATAACCCGGGAAGTCAAGGACAATCTCAGGTGAAACGGGCGGATGGTTAGGATTGTCCCGCGAGTGGATCTGCACCCGGAAGACGCCGCGGACCTCCTGAGGTGCATTGTTGAAGAATTGCTCCCATCCCGAATCACCATAGAGCGGTTTGTCGCCCGAGTTGACCACGACATCGATGCCCCCACCCCAGACGTGGACGGGGTAGCCCATAAGTGGATTGCCGTCGATGTCGACAACCGTTCCAGCGACACCCATCCAGGCGCAGCCGTAATAGGGAGTCTCGTAATTCAACTCATAGGAGAACGGGTAAGGCGAACGCGTCACGCGAGGAGTTGGAGGCGGCGTGGGCGTGGGCGTCGCCGTAGGTGTTGGCGGCACGGTAGGTTCAGGTGTCGGCGTAATGGTCGGCGTAAAACTCGGCGGTGGGGTCGGTGTCACGGTTGGCGTGGCAGTGGCGGTCCAGGTCGCCGCAGGCGTGCGACTCGGTGTGGGCGAAGGGGTGAGCGTCGCCACGATGAACCGTTCAGGATCCGGCGGAAAGGGGTTGATGGGAAGATAAGGGTTCACAGCAATGAGGATATAGCAGACAAGGGTAAGCACTGTCAACCCCAGCGCAACCAGACTCACCGTGTTGTAGAATCGATCCCTCGGCCCCATGGTCACCTCCCCAAGCTCAGGGAGTCACATAGATCTGAATGTCGGACGATGCACGCAACTGATCAATCCAGTTACGCACGGCTTGGTCCCTGAGCAAGCGCAAGTTTTCTGGCTCGATCTCGCGGCCCGCGACACGTTCCACAACCTGCACAACGTGATACCCCAACTCACTGGCGATCACCTCACTGGTCTGCCCTGGCTGCAGCGCAAAAGCCACGGCCTCGACCTCCTTGGACGTAAGCACGCCTTCCGGGAAAAAGCCCAGATCACCACCAAGGTCGCGTGTGCTACTGTCTTGAGAATAAGTCCGTGCCAGCGTCGCAAAGTCAGCGCCAGCCTGCAGTTGCCCCAGAATCTGCTGCGCCTCTTCCTCAGTAGCGACGACGATGTGGCGCGCGTGCACGTGATCTGCCTGCGCCGGGATAGCCTCGGCAATCCGATTGGCCATCTGCGTCGCAATCATGTCGCCACGAAGTCGCTCGCGCATGTCCTCGAGCGACAGTCCTTCATCGATGAGCCATTGCTCAAACGCCGCATCTCCGATATCGGCACGTAGTTGAGCGATAGTAGCGTCCAGATCGCTCTCGGCGATCACGAGGCCGGCCTGTGCAGCCTGCTGCTCAATCAGCAACTGCTCGATCATGAGGCTAAGCACCCACTGGCGCCCTTCGGCGAGGATCTGCTGTCCCTCGGGTGTATCCAGATCCTGTCCCGCGGCTGCCATGGAAGTCGAATAGCGTGCCACCTGGCTCTCATAGGCAGCCAGCGTGACGGGCTGGCCGTTCACCTGCGCTGCTAAGGGCTCGGTTGTTGGCGCTGCCGAAGCTGTTGTCGTTGGCTCAGGGCTGGCCTCGCCGCCCACCGGCTCTGATGTTGCTGTCTGCCCGGTCACAACCGGTGTCCCGATAGGCGTGCCACAGGCCGTCACCAGGATCAAGAGTGCCAGCAGACCCACTGTGAAATAGCGCATGCATATCCTCCCGGAGAGATACCATCACTATTCATTATAGATCGAGTGCATCTTAACACAATTCTACCCTGGTTTGCAGGCGGGTTACAAATCAGCGACAACTCGGTCAGTGGTCGCCTATCACCAGGCGACACTGGCTCTTCCCGTGCGCCAACGCGACGAACGGAGCCCAGATATGATCGAACCCTTGACGGACCACGGCTTGTGGCTACAATCCGTCCGAATGCGCGACGTTGACAAGGCCAGCGCATGGCTTGGACGTCGGCGAGCTCGTCCGAAAACGGAGGCACACGATATCCGGCAACCCCACAGTGCAAGTAAGGCCGGTTGATCCGAGCCGGGATATGCCGGCCATCCTCGATCTGGTCGAAACCGGATTTGGAGACGAACTCGACCCACAGGGCTGGAAGATGCTGCACCAGATGCGCAAGATCTACCAGCCCAATCCGATTGCCCGCACCATCTATGGCACCATTGCCGATACTGACGGCTTCGTCTGCCAGAACGGCGATGCACTGGTCGGGAATCTCTCCTTGCGGGTCGCCTACCCGCGCACCACTCACGGCCGCCTGATCGGCAACGTTGTGGTGGATCCCGATCACCGTGGCCAGGGCATCGGCCGCACACTCGTGGAGTATGCCATACAGGCCGCCCGTGAAGAGCACGCGACCTGGGTCGGACTCGAAGTCCGCGCCGACAATGAGATCGCCTCCCACCTCTACGAGCATTTGGGTTTCCGTGCCGTCGGAACTACAGTGCACATGTTGCGCCCCAAGGACCTGAAGTGGCCGGAGCTGGAAGTCTTGGCGCCAGGGTGGCGCCGGTTCACCTCGCCGGACGGCGATCGATGGAAAGAGCTCGCAGCTCGCATTCACGGCCACGATCAGCAACTCGTCCTGGAGGTTCGTAGAGAGCCCTTCAGCTTCCGAAGCTTCGAGGGCTGGCTGAATCGTGTGCTTGCCCGGCAAGTGGAAGATGCTCGAGTCCGCCCCGGCAGAGACACTGAGATCGATATGGCCGTACACACGATGGCCGACCGGAAGTACCGTTTCCACGCCTGGGATATCCTGATGGGCCCGGATTTGGGGACCGATGGGGCACGCGAGGTGGTTGCCCAATGCATTGCCCTGGTGCACCGGCTCCCGCCATGGCCTGTCGTGACTATCGTCGCCGATCAGCCGCTCTTGATCGAGCAACTACGCGCCATTGGGTTCGAGATCCATCGCACGCTGCAGCAGATGATTCTCTGGCTGTAACCGTCAACGCCCCAGGCCCCCCGGTCGCCTTGGCGTGCTATGAGAAGGTTACAAACTCAGGGGGTTCGCCGGCGTTGACGCAGCACTTCATACAGCGCGACCGAACCGGCGACCGCCGCATTTAGCGAGTTGATCTTCCCGCACATCGGCATCCGCACCAGCCAATCGCAGCGAACGCGTACAAGGCGCCGGAGTCCCTCCGCCTCACTTCCTACGACCAAACCAAGCGGCACCCGCAAGTCACTTTCAGTGTAGTCTGTGGCACCAGGCACATCCTCAAGCCCAACCATCCAGACGCCAGATCTCTTGAGTTGTGCCATCTCCTGAGGGAGATTGGTCACCCGAGCAACCAGCAGGTGTTCGGCAGCTCCAGACGACGTATTGACCGTCGCCGGAGTGATGCTGGCAGCACGGCGCTCCTGAAGGATCACACCGTGGACACCCACCGCCTCAGCCGTGCGCATAAGGCTTCCAAGATTGTGAACATCCTGCAACAGGTCAAGCAAGAGCAACAACAGGGCTTCGCCGCGGTCGCTCGCCAGAGCCAACATGGTGGACGTATCGACATACGGGTATGGCGACGTCTCGAGGGCCACGCCCTGGTGCTGATCGTGTCCAACGACCCTGGTCAACTCAGCACGTGAGAGGCGATCGGTTCGCAGCTCGCATCCTTTGGCTAGGCCTTCGATCTCCTGAAGCACAGGCGCCGGTGCGACGCCATCCAACACCATCAACCGGTATGCCACACGGCGTCCGGCACGCAGCGATTCGACCACCGGTTGGCGACCATAGAGTATGTCGTGGGCCATGCTCAACGCGCTTTCAGATGCCAGGTTGTCTCTGTGGGGCCGTCATCGATCACGATCCCCAACTCATGTAACTTGCGGTAGATCGCATCCGCGCGCTCCCGGTCGCGCGCATCGCGGCAATCCTCACGCAGG
>JAKJAE010000013.1:0-358 GCA_022707665.1 Chloroflexota bacterium | reverse complement strand
CCAGATCCTCGGTGAGGTCATACCGTGGGCCGCGCGCCGGTGCGTCCGGCAACACTGCCAGCGCATCGCCCGCAAGGTCGCGCAGCATCTTGTCCATGGCCGAAAGCGTTCCGACGCTGATCTCCTTCTCCATGGCCAGAAGGCGGTTGATTTCCTTGACCAGCGCGAAAACGACGCCCATGGCCCGTGGCGTGTCGAAATCATCGTCCATGGCATCGCGGAAATCCGCCCGGTATCCCTCCAGCGACGAGACGTTCGACAATGCAGCCGTGGATGTTCCAGTCAACGGAAGGACACTGCGCATCTGGCGGCGCAGTCGACGCGCTGTCTGGTACAGGAGGTTCGCTCCGCGCTGCGC
>JAKJAE010000139.1:366-6990 GCA_022707665.1 Chloroflexota bacterium | reverse complement strand
GCGAGCCACAAGCCCGCTGTCATCTGCTTCCTGGGTGGGAAGCGGAAGTCCATTGTGATGCCAGGCGTGATCCCCGCAAGCAATCTTGAGCTAGCCGCAGCCGTAGCTGCCGAGGTCGCGCTGGGCGGCGACCCCGAGGCCGCCAGGAAGACCCTCAAGAAGCGTGACAAACGACTCAGATCCGACGCGTACAAACTCCGCGCGCGGCTGGCCAAGGAGCAACGCTACCTGCGCGGGCTCTTCAGCGGCGGAACGTTCTGCTACGAAACTCAGATCATCCTTCGGAAGATGCTTCCTGACGTCGCCATCCTGTCCAACGCGCCGATCGACGAGGATAGCCGGTTACACGACTCAGCCGTTAGCCAGGGACACAGTGTCATCGACCTCGGCGAAGACGAATTCACCCAGGGGCGCCTGCACCCGATGCTCGATCCCACGCTGCGCAACCGCCGGATCGTTCAGGAGGCGCGGGACCCGGAGACAGCTGTAATCCTCCTGGACATCGTGCTGGGCTTTGGCGTTCACCCGGATCCGGCTGGCGCTGCCGTCGAGGCCATTCGCGAAGCACAGTCGCACCTGGCCGAGGAAGGACGGACCGTGCTCTTCGTGGCGCACGTCTGCGGCACTGAAGGCGACCCCCAGAACCTCAGGGCGCAGGAGGCACGTCTGCGGGAAGCAGGCGTGATCGTCCTGCCGACCAATGCCGCAGCATCACGCCTGGCCGGCTTCATTCTGGCTTAGAGGGGCCAAGATATGGCAATCCACGATCTCTTTGGGCAGCCGATCCGAGCCATCAACGTTGGCCTTGAGGACTTCCGCAGGAGCCTCGAGAGCCAGGGCGCAGAAGTCGTCCAGGTGGACTGGCGTCCACCCCTGAGTGGGTACACGCCACTCACGCGAACGTCGGCGGGCATCGACATCGATGCCGCCAACCGTGAGGCGATAGAACGCATCACGACCGGTCGCCCGCTTCTGGTAGGCATGGGCCTCGCCCGGCGCACGATCCCCGGCATGGGCGAACGGATGATCCTTCACGCCGGCCCGCCGATAGCGTGGGACCGTATGTGTGGCCCCCAACGGGGCGCGGTAATGGGAGCCATCGTCTATGAAGGATGGGCAGACACGGTCGAGCACGCCGCCGACCTCGCCGCCTCCGGTGAGATCACGCTGGAGCCCTGCCACCACCATCACTCTGTCGGCCCGATGGCCGGGATCATCTCGCCGTCTATGCCCGTCTTTGTTGTCCGTAACGAGACGTTCGGAAATACGACCTTCGCCACCCAGAATGAGGGGCTTGGGCGCGTCCTCCGCTACGGCGCCTATGGCGATGACGTGCTCGCCCATCTTCACTGGATGGCGGATGAGCTCTACCCGGCGCTGCGCAAGGCGCTCGCCAGGACCGGCCCCATCGACCTACGCAGCCTCATCGCCCAGGCGCTGCACATGGGCGACGAGGGCCATAACCGCAACCGAGCCGGCACCTCACTCCTCATCCGGCAGATCGCGCCCGCCCTCCTGCGCACATCCACGAAACGGGTCGCCGAGGGCGTCCTGCGTTTCATCGACAGCAACGACCACTTCTTCCTCAACCTATCGATGGCCGCCGCCAAGGCGATGCTCGAGCCCGCGGAGGGCATCGAGGGGTGCTCGATCCTCACCGTGATGGCGCGCAACGGCACCGACTTCGGCATACGCGTAGCGGCGTTCCCCGACCGCTGGTTCACCGCGCCGGCACCGATTGTCGATGGTCTCTGGTTGCCGGGCTTCTCGGCAGAGGATGCCAATCCCGACATCGGCGACTCGGCCATCACCGAGACCGCGGGGATCGGGGGGTTCGCGATGGCTGCAGCCCCCGCCATCGTCCGTTTCGTGGGTGGCACCGCACAGCGCGCCCTCGGCGTAACCCGCGAGATGATGGAGATCACGGCGGGCCAACACACGGCGTTCACGGTACCGGCCCTCGACTTCCAGGGCACGCCCCTGGGTATCGACGTGCGCAAGGTTGTCGCCAGCGGGATATTACCGCTGATCAACACGGGCATCGCTCACAAGGAACCAGGCATTGGCATGGTTGGCGCGGGCCTTGTGCGCGCCCCACGTGCCTGCTTCGAGCAGGCCTTTGCTGCGCTGAAGGCCTTGTGCGAGTAGCCCTATGCCGCCAGGGGCAACACAGACCGGAGGATCGCCACCGGGTTCGATCGTAACAAGGCGATCCTGTGGCGTGTTCTATCCCTGCAGGAACCACCCGACAGGAGGCTGAGACCCATGAAACTGATCGACCTTACGATTCCGCTGGGCATTGGCACACCACCCTGGCCAACCTACGAACCGCTACAGGTGAAGTACTTCAAGCGCCTTGCTCCCAATGGCGCGAACGGCCAGGTCCTCACGCACTCCAACCACCTGGGCACACACCTGGACGGTGAGATTCACTTCTTCACCGCCGGCAAGGACATTGCGGATCTACAGATGGATTTCCTCGTTCACGATGCTGCGGTCGTCGATCTGTCCGACGTCGTCGCCGACTACGACATCTATACCTCGCAGATGGTCGAGGAGCGCGTCGAGGTCCGCGAGGGCGATATCCTCATCATCCACACGGGCTTCCACCACTTCGGCTGGGATATGCCGACGGCCAATGAGATCCGCTATATGGTCCAGCACCCCGGTCCGGACCGGGAATTCGCCGTGTGGGCCAAACAGAGGAAGTTGCGTTGGATCGGTGTCGACTGCGGCAGCGCGGATCATCCGATGAACACGATCATCCGTGACTGGATGCCGCGCCAGGCCCGGCAGGCCGAGGCGCACTTTCAGCGCAAGTACGGGGCCGGGCTCGCCGACGTCTTCGACGACAGCAAGTACCAACTGATGCACATCGAGATGTTCCCCGAAGGGATCATCCACGCCGAGTGCATCGGCGGGGAAATCGACCTGCTGCTCAACCAGCGCGTCCAGATCGGCTTCTTCCCGTGGCGCTTCGTCGATGGCGAATCGAGCATCGGGCGATGCGTCGCCTTCGTGGACGACGAGCGCTACGATGCGCTGATGGCGGCGCGGGACGCCTTGCCGAAGACGAAGTTTGGCGACGCCTACGACCCCAGTCACGTCGAGGCTCTGGACCGGCAAGTCAAGGCGCGGCGCTAGGCCGGTGGTGTGGCCCGTCCACACTCTTCGACTGCGGAACAGGAGAGCACACTGCCCATGATGGCCCTGGAAGGACTGCGTGTACTGGACCTGACCCGGGTGCTCGCCGGGCCCTATGCAACGATGGTACTGGCCGACCTGGGAGCCGACGTGATCAAGGTCGAGCTCCCGGGTGTGGGCGATGATGCGCGCCACTACGGGCCATATGTCAACGGCGCGAGCGCCTACTTCATGAGCCTCAACCGCAACAAACGCAGCATCACACTGAACCTCAAGTCCCCGCGCGGGCAACAGGTGTTCCGTGAACTGATTCCGCTGATGGATGTCCTGGTCGAGAACTTCCGTCCCGGCACACTGGACCGGCTGGGTCTGGGTTACGAGGCGCTGCGCGAGCTCAACCCGCGTCTGATTTATGCCGCTTCGTCAGGTTTCGGGCGGTCAGGACCCTACAGCCAGCGCCCTGCCTACGACGCCATCATCCAGGCGATGAGCGGTCTGATGAGCATCACCGGCGCAAAGGATGGGGAGCCCACACGTGTTGGCACATCCGTCGCAGACATCACGGCGGGCCTTTTCGCAACGATCGGCATTCTGAGCGCGCTCACCGCGCGCGAACGCACGGGTCGGGGACAGATCGTCGATGTGGCCATGCTCGACGCAGTGGTGGCCATATTGGAGAACGCTGTCGCGCGTTATGGCGTGACCGGCGAAGTGCCCCGCCCTCAGGGCAACCGCCATCCATCGATCGTCCCCTTCGAGCCGTTCGACACGCAGGACGGCCAGCTCATGGTTGCAGCGGGCAACGACGTGCTGTGGCGCAAGCTCTGTGAGGTGTTGGGGCGCCCGGAACTCGCCGAGGACCCTCGCTTTTCCACCAACCCCTTGCGCGATGCCAACTACGCCGAGCTGCGTCCGATCCTGGCCGAGGTCTTCCGAGAGCGCAGTAGCGTCGCGTGGCAAGCGCTGCTGGAGGCCGCCGGCGTGCCCGTCAGCCCGATCAACACGATCGCCGAGGTAATGAAGCACCCACAGGTACTGGCCCGTGACATGCTGGTCGAGATCGACCATCCGGTCGCAGGGACGATAACCGTCCCCGGGATTCCCGTCAAACTCAGCGAGACACCCGGCGCGTTGCGGTCAGCCGCGCCTACGTTGGGCGAGCATACAGAGGCGCTACTGTCCGAGCTCCTCGGTTACACCCCGGAACAGATTGCCGAGCTGCACGCGGAGGGCGCGCTCTGATGGAGCGGTTCACGGTCGCCTGTGCGCAGTTCGCGGTGACGCCGCTGGCAGTCCGGGAGAACGTCGAGAAGGCTCTGACGTGGACCGAACATGCAGCAGACGAGACCGGCGCCCGACTCGTCGTCCTCCCGGAGAGCGTGACCACGGGCTTCACTCCCGGCTGTCCGGTCGAAGAGCTCTGGTCGCTGGTCGACGCTCTGCCCGGCCCACTCACGGAGCCCGTGGCCGCCCTAGCACGCGCGCGCAACCTGTACCTCGTCTTTCCGACCTACGAACGAGGACCACAACCGGACACTATCTACAACAGCGCCGCGTTGTTCGGGCCCGAAGGGCTCCTGGGCGTCTACCGAAAGACGCACCTGTTTCCCACTGAGCGCCGGAGCGCCGGGGGATGGTCCACACCTGGCACAGAACCGCTGGTGGTCCAGACGCCGTTAGCGGCCATCGGGCTGACCATCTGCTATGACGGGGATTTCCCGGAGCTGTACCGCTGTGAAGCCGTGCGCGGTGCTGAGATCATCGTCCGTCCCTCGGCATTGCTGCGCAGCTTCGAGATCTGGGAGATCACGAACAAGGCACGGGCTTACGACAACCACGTCTACGTCGCAGCGTGCAACGCCATCGGGCCGGACGCCGGAGGGCACTACTACTTTGGCCACAGCATGATCGTGAGCCCCATCGCGCAGACATTGGCGCTGGGGCGAGGAACGGAGGACATCATCGCAGCGGAGCTGGATCCTGAACCGCTCAAGCACGTCAGTTATGGCTCCGTGAGCCCGATGATCTTTGATCACCTCGAAGACCGCAACCTGGCAGCGTACGGCGACATTCTGACGCCTGCGCGCAGTCGCTTCGAACCAGCTCGCCGGTTTGCGGTGTGAGGCCTGCGCCGGCGAGCAGCCGGCGACAGGGCAGAATGCGAAGGAAAGGAGCAGCAGACAGCATAATGAAAGGGGGAGAGTGGTATTGGAGAGTCCTCGCAGTTAGGTAACGACCGGGCTGCACCGAAACTCATCCAGTTGTTCAGCATCTTTCGTCATACAAGGAGTAGTGCACATGGCAAAGAAAGTCACGAATGCGTCTACGATTGGCTACATGCCTGAGGATACACCGCCCCTTCCCGCCATGCTGAGTCTGGGCTTCCAGCAAGTCCTGACGATGTTCCCGGCAACGGTGCTGGTCGCCATCCTCACCAAGTTCGATGTAGGTGTGACGCTCTTCACCTCCGGTCTGGGCACGATCATCGCGCTCTTGGTTGCCAAGCGCCGGATCCCTCTCTACTACGGATCTTCATTCAGCTACATCACGGTCTTCATCACCGTGATGTCGAAGTACGCCGGCGACTGCTTCAACGATCCATCGACCGTGTACTGCCCGGATGGGGTGCGGATTGCCCAGGTCGGCATCCTGCTCACAGGCCTGTTCAACATCCTGTTCGGCTTGCTGATCCAGTGGATCGGGAAGGCGCGACTGGACAAGGTCCTGCCACCGATCGTCACAGGCAGCGTGGCCATCATCATCGGCATCGCCCTGGCGGGAACAGCACTGGCGCAGTCATCGGCACACTGGGGCGTCGCATTCTTCACCCTGGTCTGCACCATCGCCTTCTCGGTCTATCTCCAGGGGAAGGGGCTGCTCGGGATGCTGCCGATCCTTCTCGGCGCAGTTGCGGGCTACATCCTCTCGCTGATCGTGGGTATCGTCGACTTCACCCCCATCGGTGAGGCCGCCTGGGTGCGTCTGCCGAACTTCACCTTCCCGGCCTTCGGCGACGCCCGTGCCTGGGGCATGGCCCTCAGTGTGGCGCTGATTGCCATCGCAACGATTCCCGAATCGACGGCCCACCTTTACCAGATGAGCCTCTACGTCGACCAACTGGCCAAGGATCTCAAGAAGAAGCCCACCGAGATCAAGCGCCTGATCGGGCTGAACCTGGTCGCTGACGGCTCCAACGACGCGATCGCCGGTCTGTTCGGTGGCTGCGCCGGGACGAACTACGGCGAGAACAACTCGCTGATGGCGATCACCCGCAACTACTCGATTTCCGTGATTATGACTGCCGGCGTGATGGCCATCCTGCTCGCGTTCATCGGCAAGCTGGCAGCCCTGGTCAACACGATTCCCGTAGCCGTGACCGGCGGGCTGTCGATTTACCTCTTCGGCGTCATCGGCAAGCAAGGGATCGCCCTGATCCAGAGCGAGAAGGTCAACCTCTTCGATCCCAAGAACCTTGCGATC
>JAKJAE010000139.1:0-267 GCA_022707665.1 Chloroflexota bacterium | reverse complement strand
CATCGTCGGCATCCTGCTCAACGCGCTCTTCATCCTCGTTCCTCCTTCTCTCTTCGGCGTCAAAGAGCGGGCGACACTGGATTTCTAGGCTTTGAACCAGGTGGTGCGGCGCCCCTTGCCGTAGGCGGCGCCGCACCACCCAACAGCCTGCCCCACCCGGTGGGCCTGTGGTGGACGCGGAAGACCGAACCCGTGTAGGGTTCCGATGTGGTGGGCTGTGGAGGGCTCGACCATGCACCCTTTTGACTACCATAAGCCAGCGTCTTT
>JAKJAE010000138.1 GCA_022707665.1 Chloroflexota bacterium | reverse complement strand
CATCCGGGCATTCTGTTGGGGACTGAAGAGCCTGACTATGTGACCTGTGTCTCGATGGCCTCGCAGAATGCGCTGAGCTCGCTGATTCTTCCTGCTTTCCTTGCAGTGCTGCTTCCGCTGGTGGTCGGCTTCGTAATGGGCCCAGAGGCTTTGGGTGCCTTCCTCGGTGGCGCGATCTTCACCGGTATTATCTTCGCGCTGTTGATGGCCAACGCTGGCGGCCTGTGGGACAATGCCAAGAAGTACATCGAAAGCGGTCACTTCGGTGGTAAGGGTTCCGAGGCCCACAAGGCCGGTGTCGTCGGCGACACGGTCGGTGATCCCTTCAAGGATACTGCCGGTCCGTCGTTGAATACCTTGATCACGGTGATGTCTCTGGTGTCATCGCTGTTCGCTCCAGTTCTCGCAGCGTTCCACATTTTCTAGATGTCCTAACGCTACTGCAATAGAAAAGCCCCTGCGCTCGCGGGGGCTTTTCTGTTGTCTGCTCTTAGCGGCCGGAAGCCAGAACTTTGTCCGGCCTGAGTGGCAGCACGACGTGGAAATCACTTCCAGGAAAGCGCTCCTCGTCGTGGCCGGGGCTTTCCGCCCAGATCCGTCCTCCGTGCGCTTCCACGATTCCACGAGAAATGGCAAGGCCGAGTCCTGGCCCGCCGCCCTTGAATGTCGTCTCGCCCGACGAGTGGATCGCGACCTGACCACTCTGATAGAACTTGGCGAAGATAAGGTCCTGCACGACGGGATCGATGCCGATGCCGGTATCGCTCACGACGATCTCGACAGCAGCCTGGCCGAGGACCGTGTCATTGGGCGCCAGAGCACGGCCCCAAATGCGCACAGACCCCCCGTCTGGGGTGTACTTGATTGCGTTCACCATCAGGTGGCGGAAAACCTTGCGGATTCCCGTCGTGTCCGCTTCGATCAACGGAAGGCCTGAGAGGCTCTTGTCCAGGTTCATCGTGATGCGTCGTTCTCGCAGGATCTGTTTCAAGGTAGGGTAGATCGCCTTGATGAGCACGGCCGGGAACATTGGCTCAGGGTGAACCTCGAGCGTCTGACTGTCGATGCGTGCCATATCAAGCATGTTGTCGACGATCGTGTTGAGTCGGTTCGCTCCTGTGAGTAGTCCTCTGATCACCTGGCCACGGAAGGCATCATTCGCGAGCTCAACATCAGCGGCGAGCATCTGCCCATAACCACTGAGAACGGTCAGTGGGGTCCGTAGTTCGTGCGATGCCACGGTGATGAAATCGGTCTTGGCCTTGTCCAATCGTTTGAGCTGCTCGTAGGCGACCTGGAGGTCGTAGCTCTGTTGTTGTAGTTGGCTGACGGCCTGCTTGAGTGTGGCATTGACCTGGGTGAGGCTGTCGTACAACCGCGCGTTGTTGAGTGCTACAGAGGCCTGCTGCGCGAAGGACAGTGAGAGTGCGACCTCCTCCTCCGTGTACGGTTCAGGGCGCTCGCGGGCAAGGCTCATCATACCGATGACCTCTTCCTCAACGAGCAGAGGGACGCCGAGCCATGATTGCGCTGGGGGGAGCCCATCGACGTGTTGCCAGTCAGGACGCTTCGAAATGTCCGCAATGACCAACGGCTGCCTGGTGCGGCAGATGGTCTGGTAGACATCGTCCGTGCGGATCGGAACGCGGATGCGCAGCGGACTGGCGTAGGCCGGGAATCCGCGGATGGCGCGCATGATCAACTCGCTGCCCTCCTGCAACATGATCGCACCGCGATCGTACGCCACGATCGTGGCCAGGTGCATCAAGATCATCTCCAGAACGCGTTCCGGGTCGAGCGTCTGGGCAAGGGTCCGGCCGATCACATTGAGGTTCTCGATGAGCTGGCGCTGTTGGAGCTCGCGTTCCGAGCGTTGGGCTTGCTCGATGACTGCGGCGAGGTGGCGACCGACTGCCTGGAGGATGCGAAGGGAACCGGGTTCGCCATCAGTGCTGCTGCGCGAGCGGAGGTGCAGCAGGCCAATAGCGTGTTCGTGGATCTCCAGCGGTACTGCAATGGATAGCTCTGTCACGACCTGACTGCGGCGCAGGAGGGAGCTGGCGCGATGCGAGACGATCTCTTCGGTGAGGCTCTGACGCTCGCGGATGGCCTGTCCCAGTATGCCTGCCTTATCCGTTGGCGTCCAGTCGCCGTTGGCACCCAGGTGTGGGTGACCTGATCCAGCGTGGGCACGGGCCTGTAACGCGTCCTGTGCCGGATCCAGAAGGTAGAGGCTGACGGCTTCGACGTGGCAACGTGCCCGAACGCGTTCGGCCGCGAGTTGCAGCAACGAGCCGAATTCGGTTGCCGGCGTCAGGAGTTCCGCGATCTCGAGCGAGAGCTCCAAAGCGGCCTCGCCTGGCAGGGCTGAGCTCTGATGGTCGGTTTCTGAGTGGACTGCGGGCACACTACGCCCGGTGACTTCCTGTCCCATACTGCTTCTCCTGATGAATGGCTGCGTACAAACCGGTCCGCCACCTGGGCGTGACGCCCCAACACCTATGAGGATATACGATATCCTAACTCCGTCAAGGGCTAGAGCGACCTGAGTGCCCCTTGTATGCGCTGCAGTCCATCCAGCAGAAGCTGGCGAGGGCAGCCGAAGTTCAGCCTGATGAACCCCTCCCCCTCTGGCCCGAAGTCGGTGCCTGCATTGAACGCCACACGCCCACGACTGAGGAAGAAGTCCTTGGGCGGTTCCGGAAGGCCCGCTGAGCGACAGTCGATCCATGCCAGGTACGTGCCCTCGGGGCGTACCAGCCGCAACTGTGGTGTGTGGGTGCTCACGTAGTCGACAACGAGATCGCGGTTGCCTTCCAGATAGCGCAACAGTGCATCGAGCCACGGCTGTCCGTGAGCATAGGCGGCTTGCGCAGCTACATAGCCCAAGAGATTGGGCGCACCAGCCAACCCGCCGCGCCCAAGGTTGTAGGCGCGCCGCAGGGCCGGATCGGGAATGACGGCAAACCCGCAGTCCAGTCCGGCAATGTTGAAGGTCTTACTGGGCGCCATCAACGTGATAGAACGCGCCCCAATCTCCGGTGCCAGGCTGGCGATGGGGATATGCCGGTGGCCATTGTAGACTAGATCGCAATGAATCTCATCTGAGCAGATGATGGTGTCGTGGCGGAGGCACGCCTCCGCCATCATGAGCAACTCGTCGCGGGACCACACCCGACCGACAGGGTTGTGAGGGTTGCACATAAGGAAGAGCCGAGTTTCGTCCGTGACCGTCTGTGCAAAGCGGTCGGGATCGATACTGTAGCGTCCATCTGCCTCGTGGGTCAAGGCCATGGACTGGGCCCGCACCCCTGCGCTTCGTGCCGCGTGGAGGATGGGTCCGTACACTGGCGTCTGGATCAGCACACCCTGGTCGGAACTGACGAGCCCCTTGATCGCGACGTGGAACCCGGTCACGATGCCCGGCACAAAGACGATGGCATCCGGCTCGACGTGCCAATCATAAAGTCGGCCCAGGCGCTCAACAATGAGGCCCTTGAGCTCCTGCGAACTGGTCTCGTACCCGAAGATGCCGTGGTTCACACGCTCGTGCAGCGCCTCGACGACGGCGGGAGGGGAGGCAAAGTCCATGTCGGCGACCCACATGGGGAGTACATCGTCACCATAGACCTTCCACTTCAGGCTTTGCGTCTGCCGGCGGTCGATGATCGTGTCAAAGTCGAATGTCGTGTGGGAATTGCGGACTTCGGTCCGCCTGGCTCCAGATTCAGCCATGTACACTCTCCTCCTGGTCACCCAACGTGTGGTGTTTGGTGTGGCAAGCCGTTGCCGATTATACCATCGGGGATGGACTGTACATCACTATGTGCCTGGTTGACTCGCTACCTGCGCGTCCTATACTGGCTGCGTCTACGACACCACAACTCGGGCCGGTCGACTGCCGTCCCATCAGGAGGATAGAATGGCGAAGGAGAATGAGCAGAAGTACCCTGCCGTGACCCCAAAGGACGATGTCGAGTCCAAGAGACGTGAGCTCGAGGAGCAAGTCGCCGAGACCAAGCACACGTTCACGCTAGCCGGCGAAGAGATCGCTTACACGGCGAAGGCCGGTACGCTGATTCTCAAGGATGATGAGGGCAATCCCAAAGCCTCGATCTTCTACGTCGCCTATACGCGAGACGGGGTTGAGGATGTCAGTCAGCGACCGATCACCTTCTCGTTCAATGGTGGGCCAGGGTCTTCATCGGTCTGGTTGCACCTGGGCGTTCTGGGACCTCAACGCGTGTTGATGGATCACGAAGGAAATCCGTTGCCCCCACCGTTCAAGCTGGTGAACAACGAGTATTCGTTGCTTGACGTGACAGATCTGGTCTTTATCGATCCTGTGAGCACCGGATATAGCCGGCCCGCACCAGGCGAGGAGGCAAAACAGTTCCACGGGGTAGAGCAGGACATTGCCAGTGTTGCCGAGTTCATCCGTCTGTTTACGGCACGGGCTCAGCGATGGACCTCGCCCAAGTTTCTGATCGGGGAGAGCTATGGCACGACCCGGGCGGCTGGACTCTCGTCGTATCTCCACGAAGATCTGGGCATGTACATCAACGGGATCATGTTGGTCTCCGCGATTCTCAACTTCCAGAGTGCCCGTTTCTCGCTGGGCAATGACCTGCCCTACATTCTCTTCTTGCCGACCTATGCAGCGACGGCCTGGTACCACAAGCGGCTACCCGAAGACCTGCAGACGTTGAGCCTGGTCGATTTTCTAAGCCAGGTTGAGGCGTTTGCGATCGGCGCATACACCACGGCCCTGATGAAGGGTGCCGACCTGCCAGTTGAGGAACGTACCGAAGTCGCTGCTACACTGGCCCGCTACACGGGGCTCACGCAGACCTATGTCGAGCAGACCAACCTGCGGATCAACATACACCGCTTCGTGAAGGAGTTCCTGCGTGAGGAACGCCGTACTATCGGCCGGTTCGATTCGCGGATCAAGGGCATCGATCGCGATGCCGCTGGCGAGCACCACGACTATGACCCCAGCTATGCCACCGTTCAGGGCGCGTACACGGCAGCGCTGAACCACTACGTTCGCTCGGTGCTCGATTTCAAGAGCGATCGGGTCTACGCGATTCTGACCGGCAACGTACAGCCCTGGGACTACAGCAAATACCAGAACCAGTTCGTGAACGTGGCTGAGAACCTGCGGCAGGCGATGACCTACAATCCTTACCTTAAGGTTTTCGTCGGCAACGGCTACTACGATCTGGCGACGCCGTACTTCGCGACGGAATACACCTTCAACCACCTGGAGCTTGACCCCACACTGGAGGGTCACGTCACGATGGGGTATTACGAGGCCGGGCACATGATGTATCTGCACGAACCGTCGCTGCAGAAGCTCAAGAAGGACTTGACTGCATTCATCGCAGCTACGCTCAGCGACAAGTGATTGGGTCGGTGCAAGCAGCAAAGAGGGGGAGCCGAAGAGTGCTCCCCCTCTTCTATTCCTGGTTCGTCTTCATAGCCGCCAGGCGATCGTACACCGGAATCAGCGCGCGGTAGGTCTCTTTGAAGATCACGCTCAACTCTGCAATCGTGCCGCTGCCATGGGGATCCGGATCGATGGTTTCGGCGATGGGGTTCATCGCAGCCGCCATTGTGAAGTCAGTATACACCCCTACGCCAACGCCCCCGACAAGAGCCGCCCCCATTGACGTCGCTTCCTCCAGAATCGCCAGGCGCTGAACGGGTACGCCGTAGACATCAGCCATGATCTGATTCCACAGTCGTCCGCGAGCACCGCCACCAATCAGCCGGATAGCGTCGATCCTGGCGCCCTGCGCGCGGAAAGCATCCAGGGTGATGCTGAGGTTCATTGCCACACCTTCGAGCACGGCACGGATCATGTCGGCCCGCGTGTGACGGATGGTCAGGCCGACAAAGGCTCCCCGCGCTTTGGTGTTCCAGTGTGGGCTGCGCTCGCCCATGAGATACGGTAGGAACAGCAGACCATTGGCCCCTGGCGGTGACTGGGCCGCTAGCCGGTTCATCAGCTCGTAGGGGCTCATCCGCAACGTGGGTGCGGAATCTACCTCGATCGGGCAAAGCTGGTCCCGCATCCACTGATACGAGGCCCCGGCCGCTTGCATCGTTCCATCGGGCATGAACATGCCGGGCACGACGTGAGCGAAGGTGAAGGTCATTGCATCGGGATCATAGATCGGCGTGTCGGTAGCCAGAGCGATCCAGGACGACGAACCGATGTAGTTGTAGGCAAGTCCTTGCACCACGACCCCAGCTCCTACGGCGGCGCAGGCGCCATCGCCTCCGCCAATGACAACTGGGGTTCCCGCGCGAACCCCTGCTTCGTCAGCCACTGAAGGTCGAACCGTTCCGACGACAGCGGTTGAAGGGTAAATCGTGGGAAGCCGTTCCGGATCGAAGTCAATCGCGTCGAGAATCCGGGATGACCACTTTCCGGCTTCGAGATCATAGAGGTTCATCCCCGACGCGTCGGACGGGTCGGTGGCGAAGACGCCTGTGAGGCGCGCAACAATGGCATCCTTGGCATGGGTGAACTTGTAGGTCCGACGATAGACAGCGGGCTGGTGGTCGCGCAGCCAGAGGATCTTGGGAAGTGAGTATGATGAGCTAAGCCGGTGGCCGGTGATGCGGTAGATGTCGCTGAAGGGCACGCGCTCGCCGATCCAAGCGGCCTGGTCAACGGCCCGCTGGTCAGCCCAGATGATCGCCGGGCGCAATGGCCGCGCATCGCGATCCAGTGCCACACATCCCATCATCTGGCCGCTGAAGGTGATGCAGGCCAGGTCGTCGGCAGAGATGGCGGTCTGTGCAAGCAACTGGTGCGTGGACGCACAGACGGCGTTCCACCAGTCCTCGGGGTCCTGTTCGGCCCAGCTTGTGTGCGGATAGGCTGTTTCGTAGCCGTGGAACGCGCTGCCGATTAGCTGGCCTTCGGCATTGTACAGTGTGGCCTTATTGCCTGTGGTCCCCAGGTCGTGGGCAAGGATGACGTGCGGCATACTGTTGTGTCGGGATCCCGGGCATCGGGCGGGCTT
>JAKJAE010000137.1 GCA_022707665.1 Chloroflexota bacterium | reverse complement strand
ACTTCACCGACCCCTACTTCATCGGCGCGGATGCGATCATCGTCGCCTCGGGTTCAGGGATCGCGATTGCCACGAACGCGGACATGGCAGGGTATCGTGTCGGCGTTCAGACGGGCACGATTCAGGAAGAATGGATCGATGCCAACATCGAGGCCGAGGTCTCACGCTACGAGCGCGCCGAGCAGGCCATCATGGACCTCAAGAGTGGTCGTATTGACATCGTCGCCATGGACTACTACGCGGCACAGTCCTTCATCAGCCAGGGTGGCATTGAGCTGGCCCTCAAGACGGAGTTCGCAGGCGAGCATATGGCCATCGCCGTGAAGGAAGGCAACACCGAGCTCCGTGACAAGTTCGACGAGGTGATCGACGAGTTGGAGGCTGAGGGCTTCATCGAGGATCTGGCGATGAAGTACCTCTCTGGCGGCGAATAGACACCAGCCAATGCTCTCTTCGATCCTGCCAGTACTCCCCTATCTGCTTGGGGGAATCGGCTACACCGTGCTGATCACGATCATTGCACTGGTAGTCGGATTCGCAATTGGTACGCCGATAGCGTTGGCCCGGGTCTATGGTGGTCGCCTGGTCCGGGCGTTGGCGCTGGGCTATACAGTTGTACTGCGCGGGTTCCCGTCATTGGTGGTGTTGTTCATCGCCTACTATGTGCTTGCCGCTGCCATCAACCTGCCACCGTTCCTGGCTGGATGTGCCGCTCTGGGCGTTTGTAGCAGCGCCTATCAGGCCGAGATCTTCCGGGGGGCAATCCAAAGTGTCAGTGCCGGCCAGATGCTGGCAGCCAGGGCCCTTGGTATGACCCGCGGACAGGCCGTTGGGAGCATCATTCTGCCCCAAGCTCTGCGCCATGCGATCCCGGGATGGTCCAACGAGGCCGCTGTTGTCGTCAAGGATTCATCGCTTGTGTATGCGGTGGGACTTGCTGAACTGATGCGGCGCGCGCAACAAATCAATGGAACGCTTCACCAGCCCCTGCTCATCTTCTCAATTACCGGAGTGCTCTATTTCATGCTGACGTTCGCGACCAATCGCATCCTCGGATGGGTGGAAAAGAAGACGCGCATCCCGGAGATGATCGAGGCGCGGTAACTGCATAGGTTTGGAGACAAACGTGCGGGGCGGATCTGTGATCAGATCCGCCCCGCGGCGTGTGGGGTTCAACCTGGTTCAGTTGCTGCGGTGATAGTTACGCCTCATCTTGTTCTTCGAGAATCTCCTCTGGCTCGACAGCCTCCGCACCGATCTCATCATCGTCCTCATCGAGCTCTCCCGGCTGACCGTAGAAACAAAGCATCACGCTGCCGTAGGAGCGCTGGTCGAAGAGGATTAGGTGCGCCAGGTCGACGGGCTCATATTCTGTAGGATTGATCTGAACGATGACCCACCCATCCTCTGTGAGCCACTCCGGTCTGCTGTCGATGATCTGTAGGGTACGGATCCACCAGCCGCGGTATTGAGGCGGAGCGATGAACACATAGTCGAAAGGCTGTGGCGTGCCCTCGAGGAATCGAAAGACGTCCGCACGGACCAGGTTGGCGTTCTGGCTCAGCCGGGTCATGGTGAGGTTGCTCTCAATCGTTCGCAACGCAGCCGGCCCTTGTTCAACGAAAACCGCTCGTCGGGCGCCCCGGCTCAGAGCCTCGATACCCACCTGGCCGGTCCCGGCGAAGAGGTCCAGGAAGTCTGCCCCGGAGATGTTCGCCTCAATGATGCTGAAAAGCGCCGATTTCGCCCGATTGGTCATCGGGCGCGTGCCCGGACCGCGGACCGGGCTGAGTTGTCGTCCCTTGGCCTTCCCTGCAATGACCCGCATTCGTGCGATGCTCCTTTAGGCGCTCTCGCCCGATGACAAAACCGTCGGGTCAGCGCCCTGATCTTGTGGTGGGCGTGACCACGAGCGGAGTGCCTCTGCGGACCAGCGCCCCACGAACCTCGGGCTGGCGATGATCCCGATGACCGTACCCCAGATGAGTCCCCAGAGGGCCACGGCTGCGAGCCCGGTTAGTTGGGCGGAGAGCTGCTGCGTGTCCCCTCGAATGAAGACGCTTGCGATGCCGGGGCCCGGAACAATCGTCTCCGCTGATAGGCCGATACCATTCCATCCAAATCCCCAACGCCCATCTGCCAATAGCGTCAGGCTGACAAGGCCAGTGAGGCCGCTGGTCAGCGCCAGCGCGACACTGGCTGCTGCATCGTCAATCCGCAACCTTGCGCGCAGCGTGTGGTGTACGAATGGAAAGGCAATGCCGGTGAGCAATCCGGTGATCAAGGCTCCCCACATGGGCAGGAAAGGTGCACACCCTAGAGCCGTTCCCCAGCCCGCAGCCAGTCCCTGGGCAGCCAACAGCATCTCAGGCCTGCCATTGACCAACCAGGCATAGAGCTGGGTGGTCACAACTGTGCCGGCCATAGCCAAGAGCACGTTGATGGCGGTGTGTTCCCAATCCAGGACCGCGCCGGCCACGTGAAAGGGCCTGGCCATACTCCATCCCAACCATCCCAGGCCGAGAAGCAGCGCCCCAACGTTGGCCAGCAAGGGAGCAAAGGTCGGGGGAGGTGTGAGCGCGTCCGCTGCTGGCGGCCGGGGGTGGAGCAGGAGGATAGGCAGGACGATCAGCCCGGGAAGCCAGAAAACCAACGTGCTTCCCCCGAAGTCCACGAACCCATATGCCAATCCCAGGGTGTCCCCAAGATGCGCAAGCCAACCACTGCCCCACATCCAGCACGCTGCAACGGGCACGATCACGGCGCCGGTCAATGCGCCTGCAGTGACCATGAGCCAGCGGCGTAGGTGTGCCA
This sequence comes from Chloroflexota bacterium, assembly GCA_022707665.1. GTDB lineage: Bacteria > Chloroflexota > Anaerolineae > B4-G1 > SLSP01 > PWVB01. The sequence goes on along the minus strand of JAKJAE010000137.1, from coordinate 4,245 downwards.
GGGCCATCGTGACCATGATGACGGCAGAGGCGATCAAGGGCAGATAGGTTAGAAAGAGCGTCAGCGTGGCAGTGTGCGCTGTCTCGCCGCCAAGAAAGAAGCCGGCGAGTCCCGCGACGCCCCAGCCGGGGTCGCCTGGAACGACCGAGAGGAGTGTGTTGAGGCCCTGAAGTGAGGCATCCTGCGGGTTCACTGCCTGCGCGCCGCCAAGGTGCAGAGCGAAGCCGGCCGCCCAATATCCCAGTGTGGATATCGCGAGGGCCATCGCGGCTGCAGGTGCCACCCGCCGCGCCCGTTCGGGCTCCAGGCCGCCCCAGACGAGCAGCAAGAGCCCGATGGGGAGCAGGTAACCCCATAGCCAGGCGTAGCCTGCGGCATCCGCCAACATCTGTGTTGTTTGTCCCATGATTACTCCGGTGTCGATGTCACGCCGCGCCCCATCTTACCAGAGTCCCGGAGAAGCACCACAGCCAGCGGTTGCTGAAGCTGGCATATGTGGTACAATCACCCTTCGGGCAATGTGCCCGATCACACACGCGGTGGGACCGCTGGAGGGTGTGCCGGCCAAAGGCCGGTCCTCGACGGGACGAACACCGCGGAGGCCCAAAACACCTGAGGAGGTTTGTGAGTTTATGGCGATTGTCACGATGAAGCAGTTGCTGGAAACGGGCGTCCATTTTGGTCACCGGACGCGGCGTTGGAACCCCAAGATGGCACCGTACATCTACACGGAGCGCAATGGGGTCCACATCATCGACCTACAGCAGACGGTCAAAGCCCTGGAGAAGGCCTATGCCTTGATCCGCGATATTGTCGCGCGGGGCGATCTGGTCCTCTTTGTGGGAACCAAGCGCCAGGCGCAGGAGAGCATCCGGCTCGAAGCGACCCGCTGCGGTATGCCCTACATCAACCAGCGGTGGTTGGGCGGCACGTTGACCAACTGGCGGACGATCAAGGACCGGATCGATCACTTGAAGGACCTTGAGGCGCGTCGCGAGGCGGGACAGTTCGCGCTGTTGACCAAGCGTGAAGCCTTGATGCATGACCGTGAGATCGAAAAGCTGAACATTCGTTTGGGTGGTATCAAGAACATGGAGCGGCTTCCCGGCGCGATGTTCGTGATCGACGTGGACAACGAGATGACGGCGGTCAAGGAGGCGGATCGCCTGGGCATTCCCATCATCGCGGTGCTCGACACGAACAGCGATCCTGACCTCGTGGACTACGTTATCCCCGCAAACGATGATGCCAATCGCGCGATTCGACTCTTGACGTCGAAGATTGCGGACGCAGCGCTCGAGGGATTGGCTCTGCGCAAGGAGATGGCGCCTGAGGAGGAAGAGGTCTACGCAGAGGATGAGAAGTACCTGAGTGCCGAGACCCTGGCCCGGCTGCGTCGTATCCAGTTCGAGGGTGATGAAGACGCCGACAGCGGCAGCGACGGCGAAGACTACGACTACGATGACGATGAGGATCTGGAGGTCGAACTATGACGATAACGGCCAGTATGGTCAAGGAGCTGCGCGAGGCAACGGGCGCTGGCATCCTGGACTGCCGCAAAGCGTTGGAAACCCACGATGGTGATTTCTCGAAGGCGGTTGACTACCTTCGCGAGAAGGGGTTGGCGCAGGCAGCCAAGCGTATGGACCGCAGAGCGAGCGATGGACTGGTCCATGCTTACATCCACGGTGGCGGTCGCATCGGTGTGCTCGTCGAGGTGAACTGCGAGACTGACTTCGTCGCACGGACTGAGGAGTTCCAGTCTTTCGTTGCTGATGTTGCGCTGCAGATCGCCGCGATGTCGCCGCAGTATGTCAGCCGCACGGATGTCCCGGAAGCAGTGCTGGAGCATGAGCGGTCCATCTACCGCGCTCAGGCGCTGGAAGAGGGCAAGCCCGAGGCTGTCATTGACCGGATTGTCGATGGTCGGGTCGAGAAGTTCTTCCAGCAGGCGTGTCTGTTGGAGCAGGAGTTCATCCGTGACGAAGGAACGACGATCGACCAACTGGGGGATTAGCCCCCAGGCTTTTCTTAAGTGAGGCAACCTGTGGTCCAGCCACTTTACAGACGTGTGATCATCAAGATTGGGGGCGAGTCGCTTTCCAATCCCGGTGGTTGTGGCATCAACCCGGCACGCGCCGAGGTGGTAGCTGCCCGTATCGCAGCAATTCACGCTCAGGAGATCGAGGTCGGCATCGTCATCGGGGCTGGCAACCTCTGGCGTGGCACAGATGCCCTGGCACACGCCATGGACCGTACACGGGCGGACCAGATCGGTATGCTGGCGACGGTCATGAATGCGTTGGCGCTGGCGGATGCGCTCGAGCGCGAGGGTGTGATCACGCGCGTCCAGACGGCGATCGAGATGCGTGCGATTGCCGAGCCCTACATTCGGCTGCGGGCTGTGCGCCACCTGGAGAAGGCACGCGTGGTGGTCTTTGGTGCGGGTACGGGAAATCCCTACTTCACCACCGATACGGCTGCGGCACTTCGCGCTGCCGAGACGGGTGCGGATCTACTGATCAAGGCCACCAAGGTCGATGGCGTTTATGACAAGGATCCGCAGAAATTCCCCGAGGCCAAGCGCTTTGAGCGTCTCACCTATCTGGAGGCCCTCAATATGCAGTTGCGGGTGATGGATTCGACCGCGCTCACGCTTTGTATGGATAACCACATTCCCATTGTCGTACTGAACCTCTGGGACGAAGATAGTTTGGAGCGTCTGGTCAGTGGTGTACCGGTAGGTACGTTCATTGGAGAGTGAACCTGGAGGGCTGCCTTCTGTGATGCGTGGTGGGGTTTCTGCCGTGCCCCCCGCTCGAAAAGGAGGACTGGCAGGATGATCAAGGACTTACTACAGGAAACAGAAGGGCGGATGGCAAAGACCGTCGAGTCGCTGGATGCCGACCTGCGAACGGTACGTACGGGTCGGGCTTCGCCAGCACTGATTGAGCGAGTGTCCGTCGACTACTATGGTTCGCCGACACCCCTGAACCAACTGGCCGTTATCTCCGCTCCGGAGCCCAATCTGCTGGTGGTTCGTCCCTTTGATCCTACGTCGTTGAGCGCGATCGAGAAGGGGATCATGGCGGCTGACCTCGGCCTGAATCCCGGCAACGATGGGCGGCTCATCCGGGTGCCCATTCCGCGCTTGACGGAGGAGCGCCGCCGTGAGATGGTCAAGCGTGTCAGCCGTCGCGTAGAAGAGGCCAAGGTCGCTCTGCGTAACATCCGGCGTGACTCGCTTGACGATCTGCGCGAATATGAGTCTGAGGGCCTGATCTCCGAGGATGACCTGACTCGTGGACAAGAGCAACTTCAGCAGATGACGGACCGCTATGTCGAGCAGATAGAGCAGGTTGGATCGCGCAAAGAACAGGATATCATGGAGATCTAGAGGTCAGGGGGAGTGCGCGTTCCCCCTTGCCCATTATCAGGATCGGTTGTATTCTGCAGTAGATGATGGTCACGCACGATCGCTGGCCAAAGCTCGGGAGCGCAGGAGCCCTATGAGCGAGCAGCCTCAGGACGCATACCCCCCACTTCCTCGTGTGCCCAACCACGTCGGCATTATCATGGACGGCAACGGCCGTTGGGCGCGACAGCGAGGCATGCGCCGCATAGCCGGACATCGCGCTGGGGTTGAGAATCTGCGCCGGGTGCTCCGTGCCGCGGTGGAGCTTCACATTCCCATCGTGACGCTCTATGCCTTCTCGACAGAGAACTGGTCACGGCCTCAGGATGAGGTGCGGGGATTGTTGCGGTTGTTTGCCGAGGCTCTGGAGCGGGAAGTTGACGAATTGCACAAAAATGGTGTACAATTGAGGCACATTGGGGATCTGACCCCTCTGTCCGAAACCCTCCAGAAGCAGATCCGGGCGGCAGTCGACCTGACTCATAACAACGATCGCCTGGTTGCCAATATCGCGTTCAACTATGGCGGGCGCTGGGAGATCACTGAGGCAGTTCGCGCGATTGTCCGGGAGCAGATACCGGTAGAGCAGATCACGCAGGATGTTATCAACGCCCATCTGTGCACTGCAGGGCTGCCCGATGTGGATCTGATCATTCGAACCAGTGGTGAGTATCGCATTAGCAACTTCATGTTGTGGCAAGGTGCCTACGCTGAGTACTACATCTCACCACTCTATTGGCCAGACTTTGACAAGGACGAGTTGTACAGGGCACTTAAGACGTTCAGTGAGTGTGACCGTCGCTACGGTGGGTTGAAGGAAACTCGGTAAC
>JAKJAE010000136.1 GCA_022707665.1 Chloroflexota bacterium | reverse complement strand
GCCCTGCCAGTCGCCGGTGTCCGGGATCTGCTGCCACGTCACGAGCTCCCACGCCGGATCCAGGAAGGCCATAGGGGGCCCCGGGCTGATCTCCTCCGGTGTCTCCGTCGGCGTCGGGGTCGGCGTTGCCGTCACGGTGGGCGAGGGCGTTGGACTGGGACTGGTCCGCGGCGAGTCGGGCGTCTCCAGCGGCTCAGGCGTCGCTTCGGGGTTCTCTCCTGGCTGAGGCGTTGCCTCAGTGCCGGGAATCTCCGGCGTTGCCGTCGCCTCCGTGGACCGCAGGGGGTGCCACCCCTCCGGGAACCCGGGGAAGTTGCAGGCGAGGGTCAACAGCACCAGGAGCGCTCCGAGGCCCTTCAGGAGCATGGACTGCTTGCGCATGATCACCTCACGAGGCTGAGCTTACTGCGGCAAGGATGAGAGGACACTGGCGAACTCCTCGATGCCCCACGCACCCTTGATGCGAATGCGCGGCCAGGTCATGCGGTTGTCGAGGCTCAACTCGGTGCCCCATGCCGTCGTCACCGCGCCCAGATACCCGGCCGACGCGACCACGGCCTCCACCGATGCATCGTGGCGCCCTGATGGGTAGCAGAAGAACGTCGCCGGCTTGCCGGTGTGTGCCTCGACCGCCTCGCGCGCGCCCAGAACCTGATACACCAGGAAGTCGTAGTCCCGGCCCGTGAGATCGTAATGGTCGCGCCCATGCGCCTGGATCGACATCCCCGCATCGGCCATCGCGTGAATCTCGTCCCACGTCATGTACGCCGGCGCCTCAAAGTGTGCCGGCGTCGCCAGGACGAAGAACTCGCCGGTGAAACCGTAGGTCTGCAGCAGCGGCAGAGCGTGGGTATAGGCATCCTTGTACCCGTCGTCGAAGGTCAGGACAATCGGACGCGGCGGCAATGGCTTGCCCACCGTCAGCGTCTCATGGATATCCACGAGCGACACGCTCTGATAGCCCTGCGCCTGGAGATACTGCAACTGCGCCTCGAACCGGTCCGGCGTCACGGTCAGATCGCGCCGGTAAATGTCCGCGTCCGCAGGAATCTCCGAGATGTAGTGGTACATCAGGATGGGCACGTTCACGACGTCCGGTGGGGGTGGATAGGTTGCCGTCGGGAGCGGCGTCTCGGTGGGCAGCGGCGTCTCCGTCGGCATCGGTGTGTCCGTGGGACTGGGCGTCTCCGTCGCCGGCAGGGTCTCGGTCGCTGCAGGGGTTTCCGACGGGGATGTTGTTGGCGTATCCAACGGGTTGCCCGTTGGCGTCTTCTCGGGCACCAGAGTCATCGCGGCGCCACTCCCCTCGGCAGGAGCGCCGATCGCCGTCGGCACGCTGGCAGCCGACAGCGGCGCGCCTGGCCCGCAGGCGGTGACGAGGAACGCGAGCAGGAGCAGGCTGAAGGCGCGCAAGGGACGGCTATGCATAGCTGTCAGATCGTTCCCCCGATCCTAGCCGCGACGGTGCCGCGACATCCATAGGGTGATGGCCGCCAACAGTGCCGTTGCCACACCCAACCCGATCGCCCACCGGGCCGTGGGGCGGGAGAGCGCCCTAAACTCCCTGGCCATCTCCCCTGACTCCGCATCCTGAGTCTCGAGGGTGCGTGCGCTGGCCTTGTCGTCCGCCACGTCCAGTGCCGCGACGCCACCCGGAGCCTCTTCCTCCGCGTTGATTTCGCCGTCCGGCGATGGCGGCATCGCTGCCAGCGGCTGGGCCTCCTCCGCGATCCCCTGCTCGGCCTCCGCTACGGCCATGGCGCCTTCCGTGTCTGCAATCTCCGTCACAGCAATGGCGGCCTCTTCTGCCGGCGCTTCGGCCTCCGGCGCCGCAGGAGCCTCGGTCTCCGGCGTCTCCGTGCGCGGAGCCGAGCGCGCCGCGGCGTCTGCTTCCTCTTCTGGACCGCCGCCAACGCCACTCTCCTCCGCGGGCTCGGCGGGAGCCTCCACAATCTCTTCTCCGCCTCCGCCCATGCCCGTGGCCTCACCCTCCGCAGGCATCGGCGCCAGTGCCAACTCCTCCTCAGGCGTGAGTGTCCCCTGGGCCAGGGGCGTCGCCTCGGCTTCGGCGGCCTTCAGCGTCATCTCGTCCTCTGCCGGCGCCGGCGCTTCGAGCGCGGCTACCTCCGCTTCTACTTCCACCGTCGACGCGGCGAATTCCTCTACCAGCGCTTCCTGCGGCGCCTCGCTTGGCGCCATCGCCATCCGCGGCGTCATGCCGCTCTGCAGCAACGTCAACCCCGAAGTGACCACGAACGCCAGCGCCACCAGCGACGTCGCCAGGCGCATCGCAAACAGCGGTACGCGCCGCGGCGCCGGGCTGGGCCTGGCCTGCGTCACCATCGAGGGCGTGATCAAGTAATTTCGGGGAGTCTCGCGCATAGGCATCGCCCGCATCATCGCCACCACCTGCCGCGTCTCATCGACGCGCTGGCGCAGCGCCGCGTCCTCTGCCATCCGGGACTCGAACGCAGTCACGTCTCGGGGGGATAACGTCCCGTCCACATATGCCGAGATCTCGACCGCGTTGGGTGCTCTCTGCCTCATAACCAATGGTCCTCCCACATTAATGCTACGCTATAGACGGTAGCGCGTGGGCAAAAGTTCCTGTTCCTCCTGGAGCAGGGCCTGCATCTCGCCGCGAGCCCGCGCCAGGCGCGATTTCACCGTTCCCAGGGCGACCCCCATCGCCTCCGCCGCTTCCTCGTAGGAGAGCCCCAAACTGTCGACCAGCACAATCGCCGTCCGGTGGTGCTCCGGCAGCTTCGCCAGCGCCCGCTCGAGCGCCTTCCGGAGTTCCGTCTGCTGCATCGACTCCTCGGGGCGTGCGCCGGGGTCCACCAGGTGGGGGTTGGCCTCCTCATCCATATCGCCAAAGTCCTCCCACGAGATCTTGGGCCGGCGCTTGTGTCGCCTCAGCTCGTCATAGCACGCGTTGCTCACGATCCGCAGCAACCAGGCGCGAAACGACCCCCCGCGGAAGTGCTTCAGCGCCCCATAGGCCGAGATGAACGCCTCCTGCGTCGCATCGTCCGCGGCTGCCGGGTCGTGCATAATGTGATACGCCAGGTTATAGACCTGGATCTGATAGTGCAGGATCAGCTCATTGAACGCATCAATGCTGCCGCGCTGCGCGGCAGTCACCAATGCGCTCTCGTCCCAGGTCTCGACCGTTGCTGTCATCGCGGTTAGAGCTCTGCTATCTTGACGTACCCGCAATCTTGGCTATACTACCTGCCAGGCCGAAGTGGCGGAATGGCAGACGCAAGCGACTCAAACTCGCTCGGGTAACTCCCATGTGGGTTCAACTCCCACCTTCGGCATTATAACCCAGGCGACGTGGTTTTACAACTACGTCGTCTTTCTTTTCTCAGGTGCCGGGGACTCTCAGGTGCCGGGGACTTTCCGCAGTCCCCGGCACCTCACACGCATAGCCTCCCCTCGCAGGGTTTCCGCACCCTGCGAGGGGTTCTCCCGCCGCCAACCGATTCACATCTCGGACCGCGGGCGTCTCGCCCGCTCTGCTGCTGCCACAACGTAGGGCGCACGCCCGTTCCGGGTGCAGGCTGTCTTGTGCGCCCGCGCCACTGGGCAAATCGTCCTTGCAAGCGAAGCTCTCTCTTCTCTCTATCCATCTTGCCATTTCCACAAACTGCTCTATAATCTATATATTCAAATATATCGATGCTTCACCAGGAGCACCTATGACTCCGATTTCCGAGGAGGAAGTCCTCCTCCTTCATCGCTACGTCTGTGAAGGGATCGCCGATCCCAAGCGCCTCATGTTGCTCTACTACGTGGCCGAGCGCCCCCGCAACGTCTCCGAGCTCACCGAGCTCCTCGACGTGGCCCAGCCCACCGTCTCCCACCACCTGCGCATCCTGCGTGAGCGCGGCCTCGTCGTCGCCGAACGCGATGGCACCTCTATCTTCTACTCCCTCAGCGACCCCCGCATCCTCCAGGCCATCGAAATCCTGCGTGCCTATGTCGCTGATCTCATGACCGGCCGCGCGAGCGTGGTGAACAAGGCGTAAGGTCCCGGCAACGCGGCACTCACGTGCTTTTTGACCTATTGCTTGGCTTATCTCAGGAGGGTCTTTATGGCGATGCTGTCTGCTGATCGGGTGAGCTGGCTCGAGTCGACCTTTGGCGATCGTATGACGACGCGCCGCGTGGAGCGCAAGCTCTACAGCCACGACGTGGGCGAGATGCCGAGCCTCATCAAACCCTTGATCGGGAACCCGCTGGCCGATGCGGTTGTGCAGCCCACCTCCGAGGACGAGATCGTCGCCCTCGTCAAGTGGGCCGGCGCGCAACGCATCCAGGGGATGCAAGGCATCCAGGGGATGCAAGGCATCCAGGGGATGCAAGGCATCCCCCTCATCCCCCGCGGCAAGGCCACCTCCGGCTATGGCGGCGTCCTGCCCGTCAAGGGCGGCATCGTCGTCGACTTCTTCCGCATGGCCAACGTGCTCGCCGTCGACCCGGAGGCCCGGACCGCCACCCTCCAGCCCGGCATCGTCTGGGAGAATGCCGACCGCGAGCTCAAGAAACATGGGATGACGCTGCGCTCCTACCCCAGCAGCTACCCGTCGGCAACCGCCGGCGGCTGGCTTGCCCAGGGCGGCGCCGGCTTCGGCTCCTTCGAGGCCGGCTGGTTCCGCGATAGCGTCCTGAGCGCCCGCGTCGTCCTGGGGGATGGCACCGTCGAGGTCTTCGAGGGCGACCGCCTTGACCTCATCTACGAGGCCGAAGGCATCACCGGCATCGTCACCGAGATGACGATCAAAGTCCGCCCCGATGAGCCCCTCGAAGTCCTCTCGCTGGGGTGTCCCGAGGCCCACAGCGTCCAGATCCTGCTCGAGCATATCCTCGAAGCCGACCTGCCGCTCTGGTCGATGCACTTCATCAACCCTCAGATGGCCGAGCTCAAGAACCGCGCACCCCTGATGACCCACCAGGGCCATCCGGTCGAGAAGCGCGTCCTCTTGCCTTCCGCCTACATCCTCACCCTCGCCTTCCGCCAGCGCGATGCCGCCCGGGTACGTGAGTGCATCCAGGCCGGCATGAAGACCGAGAAGTGCGAAGCCCAGCTCCTCAGCGACGAGATCGCCCACCACGAGTGGGACAACCGCTTCCGCATCATGACCGTCAAGCGCCTGGGCCCCAGCCTCGTGCCCGCCGAGTTCGTCGTGCCGCTCTCGGGCCTGGCGAACACCCTCACCGAGGTCGCCGAAAAGGTGCAGAAGCCCGTCGTCAAGGAAGGCGTCCTCATCCGCCACGGCAACAACCCCAAGGGCGAGCCCGAGGTCGTCATCCTCGGCTTCATCCCCGCCGACCAGCGCAAATTTACCTACAACTTCGTCTTCCCGCTCTCCCTCACCATCTCCGGCATCGCCGCGAAACACGGCGGTCGTCCCTATGCCACCGGCCTCTACTACTCCAGGATGGCCCCCCAGGTCCTGGGTGCCGGGCGCGTCAAAGCGATCAAGGCCTTCAAAGCCCGCACCGATCCCCACGGCATCCTCAACCCCGGCAAGGTCATCGGCAACTCCATCATCAGCAACGCCCTCATCGCGGCGAACGCCATGGAGCCCCTCATCCGCCCCTTCGGCAACGCCGTGACCGAGCACGTCGGCGAGCAGATCCCCGAGCAGCCGGTCCGCGGCATCCCCGGCGACGTGGCCTGGTACGCCTACGCCTGTTCCCAGTGCGGCTACTGCGTCCAGGAATGCGACCAATACTACGGGCGCGGCTGGGAAAGCCAGAGCCCGCGCGGCAAGTGGTACTGGCTCCGCGAGTACCTCGAGGGGCGCGAGAAGATGGACCAGTTCATGGTCGACACCTTCCTCGCCTGCACCACCTGCGAGCTCTGCAACCTCCGCTGCTCCGCCGCCCTGCCCATCGAGCCCTCGTGGATGAAACTCCGCGGCCAGCTCATCCAGGAAGAGCAGCGCATGACCTTCCCGCCCTTCGAAATGATGGCCGCCGCCCTCGAGGATCAGGGCAACATCTGGGCCGGCTACCGGCGCAACCGCGATGATTGGTTCCCCGAGGACCTACGCGAGAAGCATACCGGGAAGAAGGTGGGGACTCCGGACGCGCCCGGCGCCGTATACTTCGCCGGCTGCACCGCCAGCTACGTCGAACACGACATCGGCATGGCCTCGGTCCGCCTCCTCGACGCCGCGAACGTCGACTTCGGCTACCTCGGCCCCAAGGAGAACTGCTGCGGCACCCCCATGCTCGTCGCGGGCAAGTGGGATCTCTTTGCCGAGACCATGCGCAAGAACATCGCCGCGGTCAAGGCCGCCGGTGCCGACACCGTCATCACCTCCTGCCCTGCGTGCAACATGATGTGGCGCCACGTCTACCCCGAGTGGGCCGCCAAGCTCGGCGTGGACTACGACATCAAGGCCAAACACTACAGCGAGGTCGTCGCCGAACAGCTCGACAAAGGCGCCTTCGCCTTCCCTGCCAACGACCTGGCGCCCGTCACCGTCACCTGGCACGACTCCTGCCACATGGGCCGCGTCTCCCACGTTTACGAGGAGCCCCGGCGCATGATCCAGGCCATCCCCAACGTCACCTTTGCCGAGATGCCCTACAACCGCGACGAGGCCCACTGCTGCGGCAGCGTCCTCACCCTCATCAAAGAACCGCCCGTCGCCGCCGGCATCGGCGAGAGCCGCCTCAACGAGGCCCTCGAAGTCGGCGCCCAAAAGGTCCTTGCCGCCTGCCCCTGCTGCGAGGTCCAGCTCCGCGTCTCGCAGCAAAAGCGCAGCGTCCCCATCGAGGTCCAGGACCTGGCCCACTTCGCCGCCGCCGCCCTGGGCTACGAGTTCCCCGACCCCCATCCCGAGGTCCAGTTCCAGTGGGGCGTCTTCGAAGCCATGATCGACCTCATGACCCCGCAGGGCTTCGCCGACCTCATGGGCACCATGTGGCCCGAGCTCATCGACGCCATGCCGCTCGGGATGGGCAAGATGATGCGCGCCATGGGCAAAGTCCCCGGCGCGCTCACCCTGATGAAACCCATGTTCCCCGTGCTCTTCCCGGTCCTCCTG
>JAKJAE010000135.1 GCA_022707665.1 Chloroflexota bacterium | reverse complement strand
TTGTCACCAGCGCATCCGATGCCGGCGCTCTCGGCGGTGCCGGTTTGCTCGGCGGGGGGGATACTGCTTTGGGAGCATTGCAGATCAGCCCGGCATCGGTGGACAGTGGTCTGACGCTGGACGCAGAGGGCGCGGTCCGGTCCCAGGTGTTCCGTATGCCATTGACGGATGAGGCGCAGGGCATCGTTGCCGCGCGGTACGCCCGCGAGCAGATCGGGGCAGCGCGTGCCGCGGTCCTATATGCTGACGACAGCTCCTACGGCGCGACGCTAGCCACAAGTTTCAGCGCGGCATTCACGGCGCTTGGGGGAGAGATTGTCGCGACTGAGACGTATGATCGCGGTGCCCTGGACTTCTACGAGGAGCTAGGTGCTGTGCGCGATGAAACTCCCGACATGGTCTATATGCCGGGTTACGCTGCGCTTGCGAACACGTTGGTCTCGCAAGCCAGAAGCTTTGGCTTGTTGGCCCCGGTCATGGGTAGTGATGGCTGGCATTCGTCCTCACTCGACCTGGCGGTCATGGAAGGTGCGTCCTTCACGACGCACTACTACAAGGATGAGCCTAGCCGTGCGCTGAGGGATTGGCAGACACGTTATGAAGACCGGTATCTGGTCGAGCCTGACGGCCTGGCTGTGTTGAGCTACGATGCCGCTGACTTGTTGCTGACGGCTATCTCGGAGACAGGGGTCTCCGATCCGCTTCTCGTGGCGCGAACGTTGGAAGCGCTTACGTACGAGGGGCTCTCGGGCACGATGGCCTTCGATGCGCAACACGATCCGGTCAAGTCAATGGTCGTGCTGCGGGTTGAGGGGGGCCAGATGCGCTATGACGGGCGGTTCGACGCCACCGATCCCGAGGTCCCCGAGTAGGTGGGTGGCGTCGGTTGGCCGGCTGTTACAGGGCCGAGTCTCCGAGGAGTGCTGGGGCGATGAGTGCCTGCCGGCAGCGGTAGTTTGCCCACGTGGTGAGCTGGTGCTATACTTCTTGCCGATACTACTCTGTCCGGCGATACCGGATGTCGGAGCGAGATGCGGCTGCAGCCAACCGATATTGACACTCTGGTGGTATGGGTTTCTGAGAGCGGCGAACGTGTTGACATCGATACGCTCGTGCGTATGGCCGCCAGTGTGGTGCTCGAGCGGGAAGCTGAGGTCAAGGCGTATGCTCCAGGAGCTTCGTACAGCCCTGGCGATCGGATCTGGTACCATGGTCGGGTGGCTCAGGTTGCGGAGGTTCTGCGTCGCGGTAACGCACACCAGGGCGCATTTGACGTGCTCCATCTCGCCTTCGACGCAGGGGAGACGTGTCGCAGCGTAGCCGGAATCCAGGGCGCGCCACGGTCTGGTCCATCGCCCGATAACGCTGGCAAGGCGCTTGAGTCCTTCGTCGAAGAGCACGCTGCAGAGCTTCGCCTGGAACTGCTCCAGGAACCCAGGCTCGCAGCGTTCTTGCTTGATCCCAGTGCCGACTACGCTGCCACCCTGTCCTTACCACCGGCGGTTGCTCCACCGGTCCGCGCTCCGTCGCTGTTTCAGGAGGAGACCCTCTCAACGATCACCCGCCCTGGGCGCTCATCTGATACTGACCCGGTGACGTGGAGTATGGCTGGATCTGCGACGTCTGACACTGCTGACGGGCGGGCAACGTATGAGGTTGTCCGACGTGCCCTTGACGTCCCCGCAGGTGGGCTCACGCGTGAGCAGACGTGGACGCGTTGCGTCGCCCCTGTGCTTGAGGCTCTGGGTTGGATCGCGGCGCCGTTGGCGGACCTGGATGAGCACGCGCTCTTTGCCGATGCGGCCAGTCGTGACCGGGCGATAGCGCGCACACGGCAGGGTATCCCTATCGAGAAGAGCGCACCCGCCATTCTGCTTGCAGAGGGGTGGGGCGTCCCACTCGACCGTCAGGTCGCGCCCGATGGCCCGGCAAGCGCGGCACTGCGCCTGGCTGGGCATCTCCTGTCTGACCGGGTCGCGTGGGGCATTCTGACCAACGGCTGTGAGTGGAGGCTATACAGCTCGGCCTGGGGCGATCCTGACCTTGCGAGCACCCTGACCACTTTTCACAGCGTTGACCTCTTGGGGATCGTCAGGCCGTCGTATGCCCAGGGGTCCACGGAAGGGCAGCGGACCCAGTTCCGGAGCTGGTTGGCTGCCTTCGGACCTCGCGCATCGACTCGGGACGCCTATGGACGATCGATCCTGGATGAGGTCAAACGGGATTCCGCTGCCTACGCGCGAGAAGTGGTGCAAACACTGCGACGGCGGCTCCTGGAGTCGGTGATACCTGAGGTTGCGGGCGGCTTTGTGCGCTATCGGGCCTCAAGGCAAGGGCGGCCGTCAGAGACCGACGAGACGCTGGGGGAGATCGTGCGTGCCAGCCTCGGTCTGGTTGCGAGGTTGTTGTTGGTGCTTTTCGCCGAGCATCACGATCTGCTTCCGATGTGCAATCCCGAGTACCGTGGCCAGAGCTTGACCAGCGCGATGCGGCGGATGTGTGACGCCGTCCGGGAGGGTCCCCTCCCCAGCAACTCCGCCTACGTGACGCCACAATACGATGCATTGATGACGTTCTTCCGCCTCCTCGACCATGGTCATCCGCAGTACGATCTTGCCGGAGCAACCGGCGGCCCGTTCAGCTCGGTTGACCCTGTGGTTAGCTTCTTGGAACGGCATCGATTGAGTGACCGCGTGGTGGCTCGTATGCTAGCCGCCTTGGAGGAGTTCGAAAGCCGGCCTGTCGACTACGGCATCCTCAACGTGCGTCACCTTTGTGCGGTAGCAGAAGGGCTCGCCGAGAGCCTGCTCTGGGTCGTTGAGCCCACTGCTGGACAGGCAGCGCTTGTCAGTAACCGGGGTACTCCGCAGGCACCGAGCAGCATCTCCGTCCCGGACTTTGTGGGCGTGTCGGTTACCGAAGCGGCGGTCAAGTTCGTGTTGGTTGACCGAGCGGGGCGATTTGGCGCGGCGATGGACAGGATTGCCTCTCTGCGCCGCCAGATGACCGGAGCCCCTGGTGAAACCGCAGCTCTGGCGGCAGCCGAGCAGGCGGCACTCGACGCTCTTCTGGGGATCAAGGTCCTCGATCCGGCGATGGGAACCGGCACCTTTCTGGTTGCCGCCGTCGACACGCTCGTCGATGGCATAGTGGAAGCGCTCGCCGCTTACCACCGTACCCATCCGTGGGTGCCGTGGGCGTGGGATCCGGTGGCGCAGCTCATCGTAGAGCAACGCGCGGCGATCGTCCAGAACGCTTCTGCACAGGGTGTATCTGTTGAGCTCGACCGCTTGCCCGATGACGTGATTCTCTCGAGGTTGGTGATAGAGCGGTCGGTCTATGGCGTTGACTTGAACCAGACTGCTGTAGCACTGAGTCGGGCGAACATCGCGATGCGCGCGTTTGCAGTGGGGGCCCCGTTTGTCGACGTAGCGCACCATATCCGGCGCGGCGATGCTCTCTTAGGAGTACGTCTTGCGGCTGTCCGTGATGAGGCGATAGCGCCGACCCTGGTCTCGGGGCTGCTAGCCTCCTCAGGGCCCTCGGATGTAGACAACGCACGGTCAGATGTCCATCCCTACGAGGCTCTGCTGGACCTCTGGATGAGCGAGGAACTGGGTAACTCTGGCGCTCGAGATGTGTTGCGGCGCCTCGGGACCAGCGTAATCCCAGCATTGCAGGGTACCCAGGTGCTGGCGCCACATGAGATGGCTGCCATCGGCCGCGCGCACGAGATTGGCCAGTCGCTCGGGCTGCTCCACTGGGATGTGGCTTTTCCCGAGGTGTTCCTGGTACCTGCTGATGGGGATACAGTGCAGCCTGGCTTCGACGTGATCATCGGAAGTCCTCCTTCTGCCCCACCGGGTGCTGACGGGGATCCATTCGCCGCACGGGCACGAGAGCTCGTGCGCAGGCCTGGCGGGCGTGTGGCTCTTGTGGTCACGCCAGCCAACCGAAGTCTGGAGAGCGAACGTGGATAGTCATCTGGATCCAGCAACGTTCCTGGTATGCGAGCGCGATCTGAGCCACATCGTAGGGCGCATGATGGCTACACGCGCTGCCGAGGATCTGACTACAGTGGCCCGGCGTCTCATTCAGGATCGCCTCGAGTTGGGACCGGCGCGCGGCGCGGCGATCGTGCATCCTGTCTCTGACCGGGACCGGGTCCGGCTGTGGGATCCTACGGATGCCTGGCATGCTGGGGATCGTGCTCTGTTCTCGCTTCCGGCCGTTCGTGATGGCCAGAGGGCGTTTACTCCCTGCGCCGGTGAGGTGATGCAGGTGCGGGGAAGAGCCGTCGTCGTGCGGCTTGATGGTGAGTCTGGCACCCGCATCTACGGCGGGGCGCCGGCATCCGGCGACACGGTGAGTGTGGTTGAGTGGCGGCAGTCGGTCGAGGACCTCATACGGACCCTGCCCGATCACGACAGTGTGGAAGCCCGCGTGGACTATGTTCTATGGTCGCTGGGTGAGCCGATCCTGACCGCGTTGCTCTCCGTCTTGCGGCAGGATGGGAGGTTCGTTGCCGTCGATGGTCGCTGGTTCCTCCGGAGTATCGCCGTAGTGCCGTCTGACCGCCAGTTAGAGGGCCTCGCCTACGCGATGGTCGCGGCTGCTGACCGTCCACTCACGGTTGGGGAGATGCTGCCCCTTCTGCCGGCTCCTTCGTCGCAAGGAGACGCGGGATTGTTCGGTCTGGCGCTTGGGCTCTACCAACGCCCCGACCTGTTTCTGAACATTGACTCCGAACCGCGCCCGCGCTACAGTCTGGCGGCACCTCCGCCAGGTGACTACACTGCGCGCAATGCTGCCTTCGATCCCCAGACCTATGGGCTATTGTGTGAGGTCGGCGATACACTCACGCCGGAGACGGTGCAGCGTCTCTGGGAGCTAGGGCTTCTGAGCACGGTTGTTGAGCGGAGATCTCCCGTAATCGCTCCGTAACGCTGAAGTAACCCTGCCGTAGTCTGAGGCGCCTATACTGGAAGTGGATGGGGAGGCTTCTCTCGATGTCACTCCGCGCGCCACAGAGGGAGCTCCAGCACGTCGATCAGGCGCTGACCGGGGGATGGGTCAACCCTGACCGGCTGGCTGAACAGATACGGCAAGCGAATCAACCGGTACCTCTGCAGGAACTCGCGCGTCACGCAGTGCGATCCCACTGGGTCGATGATCGCACGCACCGCATCTACGCACCTGGACGAGCCTTTCGGGTCGGCGAGCGCGTACGACTCCTGGATGGCCGCCTGGGCGATGTTGTCGCCTTGGGGGAAGGCAGCAATGACATCCAGGGTGCCTTCAAGGTTCTCACCGTTCACCTCTCACATCGGGAGAAGGTGCAGTTGGCGGCTGAGGTTCCCGGCGCTCTCAGGGATGCCGAGCCTGATGCTGTCTTCGACGACGCTGTTGAGCAGGTGCTTGCCGAGCAGGGTTCCGATGTAATCCGCGACGTTCGTCAGACTCTTGCCTCTGATCCCCGTTTCATCACGCTCTACTACCGCAACGGCGAATATGGTTGCCTGAGGGAGTTCTTTCCGCCAATGAGCCCGGATGTCCTGGATGCTGCTGTGGCAGTACTGCTCGATGCCTTCTTCGACCAGATTGCGGTGTCCCGTGTCACGGCAACGGACGACGAGGAGGCGGGGGCTCTTTCTCTGCACAATCGGTCACGCTCGGTGGAGGCGTTGTTTGCGACAGATCCGTTCGAGGAGGCGATCTCGGCGTTTCCTGAAGCGCGCCAGGCAGAGGAGACAGTCCGCCGCCAGTTCGACACTGTTCGTTCGATATGGTTGAATGCTGAGGCCCACGGCGTATCCTGGAGTGCTGCGCGGTTGGCGCACAACTTCGTACAGCCGCTGCTACGTTCACTTGGTTGGTCCAGTGTGCCGCTCAGTACACTTGGACCGGCTGCCGGTGGCGTCTATGCACTCTGCATTGATGATACAGCGGCGGCAGAGCTCTGTATGGACGACGGCATCGACCGGCCCTTCGCTCGGCGTGCCCCAGTGCTGGTCGAGGTTGTCTCCTATGGGCGTTCCCTGGACGGGGTGCTCCTGCATACTGAGACTGACCGCCTTGCAGGTCAGGACACACCAGACGCTGCGTTGGGTCCAGGCTCCACAGCTCCGGGACACGGGTTGGTCGGCGAGATGCGACGCACCGGGGTGCGCTGGGGTATCCTGACGAACGGCCGAGCGTGGCGTCTCTTCTGCCGTGATGCGAATAGCCTCACCCGAACCTTCTATGAGCTGGAGCTCCCAAGCGTCTTTGCGGGACTAGCGGAGGGTGACCGGCCCGGGCTCGAGCAGTGGCAGGCTTTCCAGCGCTGGTGGCTGCTCTTCCGGAAGTCCTCCTATACGGTTGGGAGTGATGGACGTTGTCTGGTGGAGAGGCTCAGGTTGCGTATTCCGCGCGATGAGGTGCGGACGCGTGAGCTCCTGCGGGAGCGACTGCTAGGTGAAGCGTTGCCGGCCATTGCCGGAGGGTTTCTTGCCTACAGACGACAACGGCTGGGCATCGGTCAGGAATCACCGGCTACGCTTCGCGAGGTGCATCGGTCCAGCGTGCTGCTGGCGACACGGTTGATGCTGACGCTGGTGGCAGAGGCTCGCGGCCTGCTGCCCCTCAATGATCCGGGCTATCACCCTCATAGCCTGACCGTACAGGCTCAAACTGCAGTCGAACGACTAAGCCGGGGGCTGCCCTTCAGTTCGGGCGTGTACACGACGCCCCGTTATGACCTGGTTGTCGCGTTGTTCCAGCGCCTGAGCAGAGGCGATGCCGAGAAGGGAGTGCCGGCGTATGGGAAGCAGTTCTACGATCCTGCTGATTGCCCGGACCACGCGTTCCTGGATCGTGTGCGCTTGAGCGACCAGGCCATCGCCAGGGCCCTGGACGCTCTGGCCCGTTCGGTCGACTACACGGCTGTGGATGCGCGTGACCTGATCTCGATCTGCAGTGAGATGGTGGGCACGCGCCTATCGCTCGTCGATGTGGAAGCGGGAAAGGTCATCATCACGCGCGAGGGGACTGAGCGTCTGGGGGCCAGGAACTTGCCGGACTATGTGGCAA
>JAKJAE010000134.1 GCA_022707665.1 Chloroflexota bacterium | reverse complement strand
AGTAGGTGGGCTTGCGCTCGCCCTTGCCCAGGTCCTCCAGGAGCAGGAACGTCGGCTCCACGGCGATCACGCGGGGGACACGGGGACAGCCCGGCAGGGCCAGCGCCTGCAAGCCCGCGGCTTCCTTCTCATAGAGGTCAGGCGGACCGTCGCGCAGGCACTTGGCTACATAACGCTGCCCGGTATCGACGGCGAACCGGATCGTCGTGCTGATCGCGCCGCCTTCCAGGGCTTCCATGGGGCCCAGGGGCGTCTGCCCCTGGGCCGCCAGCATCGCGAGCAGCTCTGGTGGAAGTGTGAAGCTATCCACGAACAAGGTTGAAGTAGAAATGGATCGCCGTGTCGACGTTCTTGTCGAAATAGCTCAGGTTGTAGTACTCGTTGGGTGAGTGCACGCCGCCGCCGTGTCCCAGCCCCAAGCTGACCACAGGCGCGCCCAGCACGTGCTGGAACATGCCCACGATCGGCACGGAGCCGCCCCCGCGGCTCATCTTGGGCGCGTGTCCCCACGTCGGGGCGTAGGCATCGATGGCTGCCTGGGCGATGGGCCCGGTCGTGACGAACTCCGCAGGCCAGCCGCTCGAGATGATCCGTGCTTCGATGTCCACGGTCTCGCATGTGAAGCGCTCGACGAAGGCCAGGAACTTTGCGGCGATGTCCGCGGGCTCCTGGTTGTTCACCAGGCGCATGCTGACCTTGAACCCGGCCTCTGCGGGCAACACCGTCTTGGTGCCGCTGCCCTGGTAGCCGCCGAAGATGCCGTTGACGTCACAGGTGGGCTGCGCCGTCGCGCGCTCCAGGTAGCTGTAGCCGGGGACGCCCCAGAAGGGCTTCGTACCCACCTCCTTGCGCGCTTCTTCGATCGCGTTGGGCTCCTCCGCCTCGATCCAGGCCCGCGCTGACTCGGAGACCGGCAGGACGGCATCGTAGAAGCCGGGGATCTGGATGCGTCCTTCATCATCGTGGAGGGCCGCGATGATCCTGGCGACCATGTGGGTCGGGTTATGGACGACCCCGCCAAAGCCGCCCGAGTGCAGATCACGGTCTGGCCCCTTGACGTGGACCTCCGCCGTGACGATGCCGCGCACCGAGGCGCCGATTTCGGGAATCTCGGTGGAACTGCCGCCGTCCGAGATCACGACCGCATCAGCGTTCAGCAGATCCCGGTGCGCCCTGATGAATGGTTCCATTGTTGGCGAGCCGCTCTCCTCCTCGCCCTCGAAGATGATCTTGGCGTTGATCGGCAGCTTGCCCGTTGCGTTGAGGACTGACTCGAGCGCTTTCAGGTGCAGGAAGACGCCCGATTTGTCGTCGACGGCGCCGCGTGCGTAGAGCTTGCCCTCGCGCACGTCGGGCTCGAAGGGTGGGGTGACCCACAGCGCGAGCGGATCAACCGGCTGGACATCGTAGTGGGCGTAGAGCAGCACGGTTGGCGCCTCAGGCCCGGCGTGCAGCCAGTCGCCGTAGACGGCGGGCTGGCCCTCGGTCTCGAGGACTTGGACGTGGTCCAGCCCCAGCCGTACCATCTCGGCGGCAATCCAGTCGGCGGCGCACCGGACGTCGGCGCGGCAGGCAGGATCGGCGCCGATGGATGGGATACGCAGTAGCTCTTTGTACTGTTCGATGAAGGCATCGGTATGGGCGTGCGCGTAGGCAACGCTGGCCTGCAGGGGTGTTTGAGTCATAGATCCTCCAATGGGATAACGTTGAGTGATGTGGGTGCGGGCTGCGTCTAGTCCAACTCCGCAGCTACGCGGAAGAGCCAGAAACACAGAACTGCGACAAGGTGAACACCGCCAGCGATGAAGAAGACACCCTGGAGATCGACCCAGCCGGCCAGCAGGGTCCCGAGGATCGGTGCTGCGAACATCATCGAGCTTGCCAGCATTGTGTTCACGGCGATGAGGCTGGGCCGTCGATCAGCCGGACAGACCGCCAGCAGCGTGTCGAAGAACGATAGGTTGACGCCCGTGATGAAGAAGCCCTGGACGATGGAGACCAGGGGGAGCCATACCTGATTTGGTACCAGCGCCATAAGCACCGGATAGAGCCCCGTACCCGCGGCACAGATCAGAAGCGGCTTGAAGTGTCCTTTGCGACTGATGATCCTTCCCCATATCGTGTAGCCGAGGATCGTCGCCACCTGGTTGGTGGTCGAATGCCATCCAATCCAGAGGTCGGAAGCATAGAGGCGACGAATCCAATAGATGCTGTACAGCGCTGTGGGCAGGTTCATGCCCAGCCTGAGAATTGACGCGGTCAGTTCGTAGCGCACGAACGCCGGGACCTGGATGCTCTGCCAGTAGGAGCGGATCTGCTCGCGCCAGGTCTTGGGCTCGCTGACCAGGTGGTCGGTGCGCATGCTTTCGGGGACCTCCAGCTTGCCCCAGTAGATCATGCCTGCGGAGCCGCCGATGAACGAGATCAGGAACACGATCTGGTAGTTGAGCGGGAACGGCATCCGGTCGAGCACGAAGCCGAAGACCGCCACGGCGACGGCAGTCACAACGCTCATCACCGTCCAGCGCATCCCATTGACACTTGCCCGGCGGTGTGGTGGGATCACCTCCGCGATGACCGCCATCCACGATGACTCGAGGAGCGCGTTGGCGATGGCCTTCACGGTCCAGATGGCGATGATGATCTGGATCAGGGGCAGGCTGCGCATGAACGGCAGGAGCGTCACGAGCAGGACCGACCCGCGGTGGAAGATGCGCACGATGTTGGTGAAACGCACCAGGTCGCGTTGACGTTGGACGACCTGCCCTGAGGGAATCGAGGCCAGCGCCATCACGATCGCCGGCAACGAGGTGAGCAGGCCGGTCTGGATCTCCGTCGCTCCCAGGCGGACGATGAAGACGGAGATGAAACTGAAGATACCGCCCATCATCAGGCCCTGCAGGGCGGTATCGAGGGTAAAGTAGAAGATGTTGCGGTTCTCGAGCGAGAGCTGTTCCGGTCGCAACCAGCGTGCGTTGGCACGCAAGCCGCGCGTTACGGCTGAGAGCTGCATTCAACAGACCTCGTGCGTAGGATGGATAGATGGTAGCACAGCCTGGTCACTCTGGCTAACGGAGTTCACGGCCCGGGTGTGCTCCCTAAGCGACAGTCCGGCACACACGTGTGCCGGACTGCCTTGGGATGGGTCGTACAGGATTCGAACCTGTGGCCCTGGGCTTAAAAGGCCCCTGCTCTGCCGGACTGAGCTAACGACCCGTGCGAAGGGCAGTATAGCACGCCGGGGGGCGATGTCAAACGTGGCGCATCGCGGGGACGGTCGGGACTGAAGTCCCGACCTACATCAGAACGGTCTCCGGGATGTGGGGTGGGTCAGGCGCTCAGAAGCGGCGCTCAGAAGCGGCGCTCAGAAGCGGAGACCTGCTTCTCTGCGCGGAACAGAATCACGTACCGATTATAGCTCACCGCCACAGCCCGTCGTCATTCCGGAGGGAAAACACCGACGAGCCGGGGAGTGTGAGCGTGGCAAGCGCCTCGGGCTCGATCTGGAACAGGTGGCTGGGGCAGCGGCAATCCGACGCGCCAAAACGCCGCATCGCGATCCGGACGCCGGGCCGGTCGACGAGGGTGCGCGCCCAGGCGCATTCGAGGCGTTCCCCCGGCGCAATCCATAGGGCCACGGGCGTGGCCCGGCGGCGCAGCGCATCAATGTGCCAGCGGGGTTTGCCGTCCCCGCGGATGTGCCGGCCCACCCGTGCAGCAAGCCCCCCAGGTCCCCAGGCGCTGCCGACGTAGAGGTACAGGCCGGGCGGAAAGGTGCCCTGGCCTAACGCGCCGACGGTGACCTGCACCTCACCAGCGAGCGCCAGTCCGAGCGCATAGGTGCCACCAGCCCAGGGAAGGGCCGGCAACGGAGAGGTCATCAGGCCTGAAGGTGACGGTTCCAGAGCCTGCTCCCTATCCACGTCAGGATCAGGCCGAGGCCGAGGACAAAGCTGCCGGCGACGTCCATCACGTTGACGGCGTGCTGACTATCGAGTTGCAAAAGTTGGGCGCCTTCCTGTGGCGCAGGCAGGGCCACCGCCGTCAACCCCAGGATCATGAACATGATCCCCGCGGCACTGATGGCAGTGACTCCCCAGTGACCGCGACGCGACATCGTCAGTCCTCGTCGGGAGGCGGAACGGGCAAATCGTCGACGGCTGTCGCCATCCACTTCTCGCCCGTCTCGATGAGCATCACGGGGATGTCCTCGCGGATGGGGTACTTGCGACCACAATCCCGACACACGAGCCAGCTATTCTCACGGACCAGGTCCAGCACCCCCGGATCCTCTTTGTCCTTCCGCCGTGTCTCGCCGCTCACGCAATAGGGGCAGCGAAGAATCTCCAGCAGTTCAGCGTCAACCATGGTCCCTCCTGAGGGCAGCCTGTCATGATCACGATAGGCTGGAGTATACCATCGGGACGGTTGCCGGGCAAACGCTGTGGTATGCCAGGGTGCATTTCAGGATGGGGGCAGACACGCTGCTCCCTCAGCCCCTGACGCACGATCACGGCCTTTGCGCAGCATCTCTGTCCGGAAAGTGCCGGGGACTGCGGAAAGTCCCCGGCACTGACAGCGTCCCTGGCACCTGGACGGGCGCCCTGCACAGGATGGGCAAGACGGCAGTCTTCATTTTACCCCCAAGATGAAATGCTCCCCGTGATCACGCAGATTAGCGCGTGGGGTCACGCGCCCATTCTCGCGAGCTCCTCAGCGATTACACTCTCGTCAAGTTTGGTGAACAGCGGTTCAGGGCGCTCGAGTGGACGCCCTGCGGGGAGCTCCGCGCGCTGCCAGCAGCCGCTCGCGTTGCTGTCGTCGTAGCGGAGGACGGCGTGTTCGTCACCAGGGCCGCCGACCTGCTCGATCACCTGCGTCCCGAACAGTGGGGCCTCGTGGCCCAACGCGCGGTGAAGCTTCTCCGCGGTGAAGGGCAGGAAGGGCGCCAACATCGTCTTGAGCATATCGATGGCCTGCAGTGCAACGTACAACGTCGTCGCCGCGGCCTCGCGATCGACCTTGAGCTGGCTCCACGGCGATTTCACCTCGAGATAGCGATTCGCCTCACGCGCCAGCGCAAAGGCTTCGCTGAGCGCCGCCCGGAAGTGACAGCCCGCAAGCTGCGCGCCGACAGTCGCGAATCCGGCCTCGACGTGCTCCAGCAGTTCAAGATCCACGGCCGCCAGGACACCCGGATGCGGGATCTCGCCGAAGTGCTTGTGTGTGAACGACAGGACCCGATGCACCAGATTGCCCCACACGGCCACGAGCTCACCGTTGTTGCGCTTGACGAAGTCGTCCCACAGGAAATCGCTGTCACTGGTCTCCGGCATCACGACGCTTACGTAGTAGCGCAGGGCG
This sequence comes from Chloroflexota bacterium, assembly GCA_022707665.1. Taxonomy (GTDB): domain Bacteria; phylum Chloroflexota; class Anaerolineae; order B4-G1; family SLSP01; genus PWVB01. The sequence continues at coordinate 1,711 of JAKJAE010000134.1, read as the reverse complement.
TCGGGGTCGAAGCGCGTCAGCAGGTCGACCAACGTGATCACGTGGCCCCGGCTCTTGGAGAACTGGGCGCCGGCCAGGTTCATGAACTCGTTGGCGGGGACATCGGTGGGCAGGTTCAGCCGTGCGTTCGGATCGTCCTCGTAGAGCCGCTCGGCACCGATGAGCTCGGCAGGCCAGATGACCGTGTGGAAGACGGTGTTGTCCTTGCCGATGAAGTAGTAGCTCCGGGCGTCGGGCGCATACCACCACGATTTCCAGGCATCGGGCGTGCCGCGCAGCGCTGCCTCCTCGATGCTGGCGGAGAGGTAGCCGATCACAGCCTCGAACCAGACGTAGAGCCGCTTGTCCTCGTAACCGGGCACCGGGACGGGAATGCCCCACTCGATATCGCGGGTGATCGCGCGTCCCTTGAGAGCTTTCACGTAGTTCCGGGAGAAGTTCAGTACCGTGGGCCGCCAGAAGTCTTTGTCGTCCTCGAGATAGCGCAGGACCGCCGGCCCGAGCTTGGGCAGGTCCAGAACAAAGTGCTCCGTCTCGCGGATCACCGGAACCGAACCGTCGATCTTCGTCCGCGGATTACCAAGCTCCAGCGCATCCAGGATCTTGCCGCAGTTGTCGCACTGGTCGCCGCGGGCCTCGGCATAGCCACAATAGGGACAGGTGCCCTCGACATAGCGGTCGGGGAGAAAGCGCCCGAGCGTCTCCGAGTAGAACTGGTGCTGCCGCTCGGTGTACAGGTACCCGTTGTTGAGCAGGGCCAGAAAGATGCCCTGGGAGACCGCGTGATGGTTCGCGGTGTCCGTGTGCGTGAAGAGAGAGTATGAGATGCCGATGTCGCGCTGCGTCTCCAGGAACCGCTGGTGAAAGCGCTCGAAGACCTCGGTCGCGGTCGTTCCCTCTTGCTCTGCCCGCAGTGTGACCGGCGTCCCGTGAGAGTCCGAGCCGGAGACCATCAGCACGTCGTTGCCCATCAGCCGGTGGTACCGTGCGAACACGTCAGCCGGCAGGTAGGCGCCCGCAAGGTGGCCTACGTGCAGATCGCCATTGGCGTAGGGCCACGCAACCGAAACCAGTATCTTCTGTCTCTCTCCCATCATGCCCTCCTAGAACACGGATGCAGTATACCAAAGATGACGGAAACGATGGGCGCCTCCCTGTTCCAGACAGGAAAAAGGACCGCCTGTTGGCGGTCCCTCCCATTCATCCAAGACCGGCAAATCAGCGCAGGTAGTCCTTCAGATCACGGCTCCGGCTGGGGTGGCGGAGGCGACGCAGCGCCTGCCCCTCAATCTGACGGATCCTCTCGCGTGTCAGCCCGAACTTCTGCCCCACCTCTTCGAGTGTGTAGCTCCGGCCATTGTGCAACCCGAAGCGCATGCGAAGGATGCGCACCTCGCGCGGGTTGAGCGTGGCCAGCACCTCCTCGATGCGGTCGCGCAACATCCCATTATACGTCGTGTCCGCAGGCGTGGGCGTCTGGTCATCCTCGATGAAGTTGCTGAGCTCGCTATCCTCATCCTCACCGACGGGCCGTTCGAGGCTCAGAGGTTGCCAGGAGACCCGCATCATCCACTGCACCTTGCGCGGCTCCAGCCCCATTTCGGCAGCCAGCTCCTCAGGCGTAGGACGCGTTCCGCGCTCTTGCTCGATCTCCTGCGCACGCCTGTAGAGCCGTCGGATGCGGTCGCTCATATGCACGGGCACCCGGATG
>JAKJAE010000133.1 GCA_022707665.1 Chloroflexota bacterium | reverse complement strand
CGGGGTTACCAATCGTCGCCGATGCCGCAAGGTATTGGATTCCCTTGTCCGCAAGGCCCTTGTCCGCAAGGCCCTTGTCCGCAAGGCCCTTGTCCGCAAGGCCCTCGTCCGCAAGGCCTACCCCGTAGAACTCCGCGATGCGCCGCAAACGACGGAGCACATTGGCCACATGGCTGCCGAAGACACCCCGGTAGATGTGCAGCTCATCGAGTACGACATAGCGCAAACCGCGGAAGAAGCGCAGCCATTGGGTGTGGTGGGGCAAGATGCCCAGATGCACCATATCGGGATTCGAGATCAGGATACGCGCCTCTTTGCGGATCCCGGCCCGCAGGCGCTGCGGCGTATCGCCATCGTAGGCACGCAGCGCGATCGGGGCATTGAGTGCGCCGATCCACTGCGAGATCGCCGTCATCTGGTCATGGGCCAGCGCCTTTGTCGGGTAGAGGAGCAATGCCGTGGCCCGGGGATCCTGCAACAGTGCGTGGAGCACCGGCAGGATGTACCCCAGCGACTTGCCCGAGGCCGTCCCTGTGGCCATGACCACATCCTCGCCGCGCAGCGCAGCCTCGATCGCCGCGGCCTGGTGTGTGTAAAGCTGAGCAATCCCCAACGTCGCGGCTGCCTTGGGCAGGCGTGGGTCAAGAGCCACCGGCCATGCCGTCGTCTGAGCTTGGCGACTCGACAGCGTCCGCCACGCGGTCACGTTGCGCACGAAATCGAGGTCGGCCTGCTGACGCGCCAGTACCGCGTCGAGTCGGTCCAGTCCGTTCGACATGGGATCAGGCCACAGCGCGCTTTCTGAGCGCGAGGGGAATCCCAACAAGGCCGGCCAGCGCGCCCACCGCGAGGCTAACTTCCAGGAGAGCTCCGGCACCAATCGCGACGTATCCGACGCCAGGGGCGGAACCAGTCAACCCCAGGCCACTCAGCCCCAGAATGACGGCGAAATTCCACAGTCCATGGAAGATAATGGCAATCGCGTAAGCCAGGGGCAGTCTCCACCTGTGCCCTTGCCAAAACCATCCCCAGCCAAGCCCTACCACGCCACTGGTCAAGCAATGCATCGCCGTTGCGAAAACGCGCAGGCCCACACCCCCCAACCATGCCGCGGTGCTGGTCAGACCGATCGCGCCGTTCGAAATGCCCTCGAGCCAGGCGAATCCCAGCCCACAGGCCGCGCCCCACAAGAACGAAGCCACCACTGAGGGGCGCCGCCATACGCCCATCACCCCCAGAAGCAGGGTCTTGCCCAGTTCTTCGACGACCGGCGTGATCACGGCAAGCGTCAGGACAAGGGTGATCAGCACAGCGGGCGAAGCCAGGATGGCCAGAATCTCATTCTCGTCCGTCGGAGGGCGCTCCGACCAGCGCTCGAGCATGGTCGTCAGCGCTGATATCCGATCTGAACCACCCGGGAACAGGAGTGTGGCCGCCACCCCCGTGACCGCACTCGCAACGAGGCCGATGAGCTCTGCAGGCACGGCGATCACGATCGTGGACGCCCCTGCAACGGCAGCCACGACCCAATGCCTGAGCGATAGCGCCGCATCGGAACCAGCGGCCAGCGACAGAAGGGAGAAAAGAAAGAGCCCGGGCAGACCGATAAGGGCAAAGTGAAACAGCGAAAAGACCACATCAGTCTCGGTGAGTCTGGGCAACAGCGCCGCAAGACAGGCCAGCAGAATTCCGGCAAGCAGGAACACCAACCAGCCGCGTCGGGGATAGAACCGGGGGGAGGAGCGCTGCTTCCACCCCCTGATCCCGGCCACACTCAGGGCCACCCCTGACACGACGCAGAGCAGACCATAGCCCGAGAGCACCACGGCGACCATCTCCAGCGATTGCTGGAAGACGAGCGGAACGATGACGAGGACAAGGCCGAGGATGAATAACCCCAGACCGACCAGCGCAGCGACGATCCAGAGCCAGCTAGGAAACGGAGCATTCTGTCTCTTGGGCATGGGCGGCGATCCTATCGCGGTTAGGGACAAGCGGGGGCGATCCAGGGCAATGAAAGACGCGGGCCCCCAACGCGCCCGTCGACACTTCCGAAAACCCGGACCGCGTGGTATTCACGCGGTCCGGACGATGACTCGAATCAGACGGAAACTCCCGCACTGCCCCGAAGGGATCGCGCGGGAGTCGAACCTACTTCTCGATGATCTCGACCGTCTCGAGCACGTCGGCTGCCGGGGCCGAAGGATCACCCACCGCACGCCGGGCCAGCGCATCAAGCACATCCAGGCCTTCAACGACCTGCCCAATCAACGCGAACTGACCGGAAAGCTGCGCGGCATCTGCGCCGAGCGTAACGAAGAACTGCCCATTGCCCAACATCCCCACCAGTCCGGCACGGTCGAACGAACCCTGCGTCTCGCCCTCACAGGTGTATCCGGGGTAGCCGACGGTAGAGTTTGTGGGATCACCGGTGACTGCGACAAAGCCATCCTGGACGTAGAAGAAGTCGGCCCCGTCATACCAGTTTTCATTCGCCAGGAAGATGAAACTGTTGATATTCGCCGGCGCCGAGGCGGTCAGCAGATTCACACGCATGTCGCCCTTGCTCGTCTTCAGGACTGCCTCATAGGTGCCTTCCGCATCCACGGTCATTGCTGGAGGCTCGGCGTAGAAGATCTCATCCTGGTCTTCTATGATAGTCAGGAACGCTTCCAGGCCCTGGAGAGACAGGCCGATATCCGACGGGAACAGGACATTTTCAAAGATGAAACTCGGAGTGCCCGGGAGGCCCAGTGCCATGGACTCGTTGTACTGAGTCTCGACTTTCTCGGCGTAAGTCCCGTTGTCCAGCGCTGCATTGAAGGCCTCTACATCCAGATCCAGCGCCTCCGCATATCCCGTCAGCACCGGGCGAATCGTCTCTGCCGTCAGAGAGCTCCAGGTACTGGTATTCTCGAAGAGCATGTCATGCATCTCCCAGAATTTCCCCTGTGCGCCCGCCGCCTCCGCCGCTTCCGCCGTAATCTGGGCATGGGTATGGAAGCTCAATGGGAAATGCCGGTAGACCAGCGCAATGTTGGGGTGCTCCTCCAGGAACATGCTGAGGATAGGAGCCATACCGTCACAACCGGGGCACTGGAAATCCGAATACTCATAGATCACCATCTCCGCGGTCTCCAGGCTGGCGCCCTTGACGTAGTCGGTCTCGTCGGCAACCCGCACCGGCAGTTCCGGAAGGGGCGAAGCAGTGCAGACACCGGGCGTCTCCGCAGCGACGACCGTAACCGGCTCGTTGGGATCACCCATAGCGATCTCTGTAGGCGCAACAACGTCTGCAGGCTGTGCCGTCGGTGCCGTAGTGGGGGCCGTGGTTGGTGCTACCGTGGGCTCTGCAGTCCCTGCCCCTGGCTTACAAGCTGTCACCAACAACATCAGGGCCAGACCCAGGGCCGGCAGACTTTGCCTTATTTTACTCATCCTATCCGCTCCTATTCGCGATCAAGTTCACGCATTGTACCAGGTAACAAGGTCTGATCAATGGCAAGCACAGGGTCACCACGCAGGCTTATTTCGTCCTCGGCTACAGGGACGGGGTGCCCGTTGACTCTGAGGAGGCTACAGGTTGGCGCGAGGGCCAGAAGGGGCGGCGTTCTATACGCCACAGTGCGACCAGGCAGACCAGGGCGACAAGCCCTCCCATGAGGTAGCCCTGCAGGATCGTGGCCCGGGTCACAAAGATGGCCAGCAGGCCAAACACGAAGGCAGCAATGTACAACAGGAAAACTGCCTCACGACGCGACAGGCCCGCATACGTAAGCCGGTGCGACGTATGGTCGACGCCGGGAGTCGTCAACGGGTTCAAGCCGCGGCGTAGCCGCGACACCGTCACCAACGTCGTATCGAAGATCGGTACGCCCAACACCAGGACCGGCACCATCCAGGTCACAAATGGCACATTGGCCGGAAAGCGGAGCTTGATGCCCAGTGAGGCAAGGGTGAATCCCAGAAAGAGGCTGCCGGAATCGCCCATGAAGATCGTCGCCGGGTTCCAGTTGTAGACCAGAAAGCCGATGCAGGCTGCCATCACCGCGACAGAGAGCGCCCCGACCAGGTACTGACCGCTGAGAGCGCACAGGAGCGAGAAGTGCGCAGCCGCAATGGCCGCGATCCCCGCAGAAAGCCCATCCATGTTGTCGAGCAGGTTCATGGCGTTGGTGATCCCCACCAACCAGACCACCGTGATCGCCAGGTTGACGATCGGATATGAGAAGACTTGAACCGTTACCCCACTGGCAATCACCAGCGCGACCGCCAGCAACTGTCCGGCCAACTTGGCCCACGCGGGCAAGCTGACTCGGTCATCCCAGAAACCGAGAAACGAGACCAGGCTTGCCCCTATCAGAATCCCTGATAGCTCCTTGAAAACGCCCCGCAACAACAGCGTCGCAACCAAGGTGCTCAGGTAGATCGCGACGCCGCCCATACGCGGCGTCGGGACGGTGTGTACCTTGCGCCGGGGGTCAGGCTGATCCATGAGCTGCAGTCTCAGTCCCAGCTTACGCGCAAACGGCGTTCCGACCATGGCAAGGAAAAGGACGCCGACGAAGACGATGAGATAGGTCGCGATATCCACCGTCACGGGACGACCTCCGGCTCGAGCTCTTCCGGCTGCAACTCAAAGCCCATGAGCTGGTCGATCAGGGCTTGTATGGCATCGCGCTGTGCCTCCGGCGCAATGGCCAGCGATGTCTCGGCAGCTTCGAGGGCAAGGGACGAATGGCTCCCGTCCTGCGATCCGCGGTTGGCGTACGCGATGGCCAGCACCCGGTACATCTCCCAGAGCTCACCATCGGCAGGGCACGCCTCCGTAGCTTCCTCCAGCGTGGTGACAGCCTCTTCCCAACGCGATTGCTGCGCCAGCAGCGTACCCACAACCCGACGAACCGTGCAGTTGTCGCGTATCACGAGCGACCGTTTGTAGGCCTCGATGGCTCCGTCGAGGTCCCCCTGTGAGCTGCGTAGATCGCCGATCAGCATCCACGTCTGCTCGAACTCGTCATCCACCTCGAGAGAGCGCGTGATCGCCTCCTGAGACTTCACCTGATCGCCCAGGTCGATGGCGTAGAGCTGTGCCAATTCGTTCCAGAGGATCGGGTTGTTGGGGCTCAGCGTGAGCGCCGTGAAGTAATTGTCGAGCGACTGCTCCAGGAGCGCCTGCCGCTTCTGTGTGAGCGGCACGATCTCTGGGGAGTCACTCCCCGCCGCAGTCAGCTCCATGCTGAGCCGGGCCGCCCAGGACTTGTAGAAGCGCGCCAGATTGGCGCTGTGGTCCGTGTTGAGGGGGTTGATCTCCCGAGCGTCGACAAGCACCTCTTCGGTCCGCAGGAACAGCGCCTCGCGCTGATCCGCTGGCGTCGTATCGGGCAATCCCTGGGCCAACTCGAGATAGGCCTTACCCAGGAACAGGTAATAGTAGTCTTCACGGGGCGCGTATTCGATGGCCCGCTCGTAGTGTTGAATGCCAACCTGCTTCTCGTTCACCGTCGCGGCGTCGGCAAAGGCACTGCCCTGCTTGAAGACGATGTCGGCACGGATCAGGTTGTAGCTACCATCCCGGATCACAAAGACACTGCCCAACAGCAGGAGGGCCAGAACCGCCATGCCGGCGAGGCTGCCGGACTCCCGCGGCAGGCGCTCCTCTTGCATCAGCGTCCACCCGATGAGGACAACGGACGTGAAGATCAGGACATAGTAGTAACCGAGCAAGCCGGTCAACATATCGGCCACGTCGACCACCTCATCCAGGGTGGCCACCGGCACCCTGGTCAACGCGGCCTGGAATCCGGCCACAAGCAGACCGAAGATGACGAATCCGGTAAGCGCGACCCCGGTATAGACCCCCACGATCGTGAGAGCCCTCGACCTGCGCTGTGGGCCAAAGGAGCCCTCCGCGTCGAGCTCACACAGCCCGATCACACCAAACAACGCCCCGCTGAAAACGACGATCATCAACGTGCCGTAGGCACGGGTGGGCGTTGGCGAGGACAGGGTCGTCAGGGAGCGGAAGAAAATGGAGAACCCGTCAGAGAGCCGGTCCGGGTTGTTGACGAAGTCAAACGCCACCGTGCCCAGCAGAAATGTCGCCAGCAGACCCAGCGCCACTACCCCGGTCAGCCAGGGCGCGAAGAGCCCGGTCCGTTGGGCCCGCGACGACGCGCGAGCAGGACGCGTCGAGCGCCCTCGCGTCAGGCTCGCACTGCCGGGCAGATCCTGAGGCGCAGGAACGGACTCCGCAGATTCCAGCCCGGGCACCCACCGCAGGCCCAGAACGACCAGCAGGGCCGCATAGGCCCAGAAGGTCGTCCTGGTCGAAGCGATGGCAATGCCGAAGTTCATCTCCACGAAATGGGCAATCACGCCCGCCAGTAATCCCATCAGCAGCAGGCCATGCGGGTGCGGCGCGACACGCGACTCTCTCACCTCGAGGCTCTCCGCAGATCGCGTGAAGGACAGTCCCCGAAAGCCCTCGCGCGTCAGATACGCCATCGTTCCGACCAGGATGCCCAGCGGAATGGCCACAGCAAACAGATAGGCACCCTCCAGTCGCCACGCAACGATGAAGAAAACGGTCGCAAAGAAGACATCCATCCCTATGTAGATCAATAGGTCACGGCGAGAGGAAAGCAGTCCCAGCCAATGGAAACCCCACGCGAAAAAGCTGACGAAGGTGAAGAGGTAGATCGCCAATCCGAGCACGCCCGTGATGACCAGCGAGTCAAGGACCTCGTTGTGCGAGCGGTCCGGAGAAGCTGTCCGCGATTCATAGTGCCCCAGCTCAGGGGGGTAGAAGGAGTTGTAGGCGACGTACATGGACTCCGGCCCATACCCCACCAGAGGACGAAGGAAGTTCAGACGGTCCTTGCTCCCGTCCGGGAACTCGATGGGTTCGTGGATGGAGATCAGGTCCACCGTCCCCTGCCAGATGAGCCCGCGGACTTTGCCCGTGCCTGACTGCAGTTCGGTGATCGTCGTCAACCTCTGCAGCGCCGACACCTGCCGGACCTGATCCTGAAGGGGTCCCGGAACGTTGATCAGGATCAGGCCGAGGGCAGTCGCCAATCC
>JAKJAE010000132.1 GCA_022707665.1 Chloroflexota bacterium | reverse complement strand
CCTCGACTTGGGCGTGGGTGAGCGCCCGTCCCAGCTCCCCCAGATGACAGATAGCCACCCCACCCATCGTCACGGTGTAAACGATGTTGTCAAGGGCAACGGCAGGGTCGCCCCCTGCTCGGGGTGATGCCACGCCAGTAATGAATGCCCCCCCGATCTCGAACTCCCCTGGCGATGCCAGGGTGCGGCCAACACTGCCCAGACCAGTCCAGCGCAGGCTGCGAGCATCGTCGATCAGCAGACTCGACAAAACGACGTCGGCGCCGCCACGCGGGGGTTGGAGGCCTGTGGCCTCCCCATCAAAGGGGTCGATCACGAGCGTTGGATACCCACGCTCTGCCAATCGAACACATCCCAAACCATACCAGGTAATCTCCATGGAGATCACACTCCTCAACGATCAGTCTGCCCGATTATAGCCGGATTCGTGAGCAGACAAAGTCTGCGCATTCACTGGTCTGTCGCTTTCGCACATCCTCTGCCCGTGCTACAATAGCGGTACCGTTCCGAGTCAGAGGTTGGTATGATGAAGCGCTCGACTCAGTTCATTTCGCCTCAGAAGTCCCGCCAGTTGTCCGACCTGGCAGACCGCGCCAAGATCAGTCTGTCTCGCTATGCAGGAATCGACGTCGAGTATAACGCAATCGGGCTGCAACTGCTTGATGAGTGGATCGAGCGACACCTCAAACAGGTCGGAGAGCCATCGGCCGAGATCCGGATCGTCTGGGGTGCTTTCCTCGGAGAAGCGTTCCGCCGTCGCTACCAGGGACAGTGGGGGACCGACCGCACCGGACCTAACGAACGACTGGGCATCATCTGTCCCAGAAATGATCAGGCGCCCGTCTTCATCGACGTGATGGATCAGATAGCCCATCGCATCCGCGACGGCATGGAAGAGTCTCTTGCGTTCTACTACACAATCAAAGGAATCGAGATCACGCCCCAATAGCGTCTCGGCAGGCTGCTACCCGGTAACCCCCTCAGAGAGACCGCAACAACCGCATCAGGTCTGCCGGCGTTGCTGCAGTCAGAGCGACATATTCGACACCAGGGTATGCTTCCTCGAGGTACTTCTTCAGATCTCCGCGCCATTGGAGTGGGTTCACTGCAACCACGCGACGAACCTTCGGCCCGATCCCAGCATCATCAGCGCTGCCGCCAATGGTCCAACGGCGCTTGTCCCAGATTCCACTACCGGCAATCGCCATCAACCACTCACCACTGGCATCAGGTGGTAGAAGCAGATACGTCCGCTCGTAAGGCTCACGGGGTGGCACAAAATCCGGTAGCGCTGGCGGCGGCACGGGTTCAACGACAAAGGCTACCGAACTCGAGGCTCCTGTCGCCGATGTAACTCGTACCTCATAGTTCCCCGGAGCCGTAGCGACAGCCTGGCATACCGCACCACCATCGTCGCGCGCAACGGGCGGCTTGGCGAAGACGGTGTCCTGTGCGAATTGAAAAGCCTTTGCGCCTTCATCGCCTCGGGCATACACCTCGAAAGGCGTCCCCACCACGACAGGAACGGGAGTGATTGATACCTCCAAAGGCGCAGAGACCTCTCCGACAGCGACCAACTGGGCATCATCCAGGTAGGCGTCACAGTGCTTGAGAGGCCAGAGAACGGAACTTCTTAGGAATAGCGTGACCGTGCTCGTGGCAGCAACCACCTCCACAGGCGGTACCTGCGCGTACCCGTTGTAGATGTGCGCGCCCTCGCCCCAGACAACGTTAGCAGACCAGGGATCTGTTCCTCCCTTGGGATCGATGCCCACGGAAAAGGTGAAATTCAGGAGGCTCGATTCGGCACCCAACGGCTCGGGAATCGGGTCCGAAGCGCGGACGAAGATGGACCGGCTGCCCACACCATCGCTTGACGCCGCATCATCTGCCGAGCTGGACCATGCGTGTGCCCAGGCGGTTCCACGTAGCCGGCTACCCGGCTGAATGCCCTGCACTTGCTGGTAGAGCCCGGCATCGTGTATACGGTAGAAGGTGAAGAGCTTGACGGCATGGGAGCCCGTTCGTATCCGTAGCGGAGTGAGAAAGGGTACCTCCCGGCTGATGATCTGGAATTCCGGACGGCCATAGCCAGTCTGGTTGGCTGGGTCATGAGGGACGGATGTCCCCTCGCGCCAGAAAGCCACCCAGGGCTTGGGTACGAAGATCTCACCATAGAATTTGCCCGATGCAGTCTCCCGCCACCACTCACCCTCAAAGCCAGCGTTCTGCAGCAAGTTAATCATCGCATCGACCCAGATGGCAACTAGCCATCGTCCCTCTCAGCTCTGCACGGATCGGGCGTCATTCGGCATCATCATCGCGATCGGCGTCATCGTCGCTCTTTGCAAACGCCTCCAGACGGGCAGCTACCGCGCCATGCACAGAGTCCGGCGGGTAGTGCCCCTCCGAATCCATCCTACCAGCCACCTTGCCAGTCAAAAGAGCCAGCCCCTCATCAACCGATCTCACAGGATAGATGTGATACGCGCCATCGCGCACCGCCTCGATGACGTCATCGTCGAGCATAAGGTCCTTCACATTCGCCCGGGGGATGATCACGCCCTGAGTGCCCGTCAGCCCACGCGCTCTGCAGACTTCAAAGAAACCCTCGATCTTCTCGTTGACCCCACCGATGGCCATCACGTGACCATATTGGTCCACGGCGCCCGATACCGCAAGGTCCTGCCTCAGCGGTATCCGCGACACAGCCGAGATCAAGGCGTAGAGCTCAGCACACGAAGCACTGTCACCTTCCACATCCTCATAGACCTGCTCGAAACTGAGGCTCGCCTCCATAGACAGCGGGCGACTGAGCCCATACTGTCCCCCGAAGTAACCCATCAGCGTGAGAACCCCTTTTGTGTGAATGGGCCCTCCAAGGTCGATCTCACGGTGTATGTCGATGACGCTACCACGTCCAACATAAGCCCGTGCCGTAACACGGCTGGGGACCCCGTAACTGCTGGTTCCATAGCTCACTACAGTCAAGGCGTTGACCTGCCCAACCTGGGCGCCCGAGGTGACCACGATCAGACGGTCCTCGAGTATCTCGCGCAACGAGAGCTCCTCCAGGAGTCCTGTTCGGCGCCGCTGCTTCTTGAGCGCAGTTAGCACATCGTCACGCCGCACAACATCCTGACCCGCCTGCCGTGCCCAATAGTCAGCCTCCCTCACCAGGTCGGCGACATGGCCAAACTGCGCCGTGAGGCGATCCTGGTCGCCTACCCAACGCGACCCGAACTCCACGACACGCGCCGTAGCCTCAGCCGTGAAGGGGAGTAACGTCTCGGTCTGGCACAGCATCCTGATGAAACGACTGTACGCCTGCTCAGTCTCTGGTGTGCGGTCGACCTCGGTGTGAAAGTCAACCTGCACCTTGAAGAACTTGATGAAGTCCTCATCCATCCCGTGGAGCGTGTAGAAGACATCGGGCAAGCCAATGAGGACGACCTTTACCTTGAGCGGGATCGGCTCGGGATTGGGGGTCATCGTACGAACGAGTCGGTGGCCGTCGGGCGACTCGACGCGAACAACGCTCTGGGAGAGCGCCAGCTTGAGGCCGGACCACGCATCAGGGTCGTCGATCAGCCCAGCAGCGTCCACAATCAGGTACCCCCCGTTAGCACGATGGAGTGTCCCCGACCGTACCAACGTGTGATCCGTCACGCTCACGCCATAGCGCACGTCATACTCCACGACACCAAAGAGGCGCAGCGTCGAGGGTCGCTCGACGACGATGACCGGTGCCCCCTGGAGCTGGCTGTTGTCGACGAACAGATTGGCACGATAACGTTTCGTGATAGGGACATCCAGCAACGACGACTCCTCGACCTCGCCCTTTGCCCCCTCGCCCAAGCGGAAGAGCGGGATGTTGCCCAGGATGTCCTGCCGCACTTCCTCCAGGTAGGCAAGTACAGCGGGCTGATCGGCGTACAACACCCGCACTTCATCAAGCAAGGGCGTCAGAGTGAAATCCGCCACCTCACGATCGAGTCATCCAGGAGATCATCAAGATAGTCGAGATTGTGCTGGATCCGTGCCCGCTCATCGGGGTCAAGCTGGCTCACTGCCTCTGGGGACAGCAGGTCGCCCTCTCCCAGCGCCGCAATATAGAGCCCAGCAGGAGATCGCACGAGCACGCAGTTCCGTTCCCGGCATGCGGCTTCGACTGATGCCAGAGCTTCACGCTCCAACGCGCGGTACTGCTGCTCCATCTCCTCACGAGCACTCGCGTAGCGGTCCGTGTCAAACGCCAGTTGCAGCCGATCGGGCAGCGCCGCACTGAAACGCTCCATGCTGCCGCGGAATTGGCGCCCCCGTCCCGGTGGCAAGCGAATCGCGTGCGGAACCGTGGGCTCGGCGAACGACATCACATATACCCAGTCATCAGGCACGGCCTCGCCTTGCGCCTTCTCCTCCACGATGCGCTTGAGGATCGAGCGGCGACCCGACCCCGTTGGTCCCATCACAAAGACGTTGAAACCTGGGCTTGTGATATCGAGCCCGAATCGAATAGCCTCTACAGCCCGATCCTGCCCTATGATCCCCGGTTCGAACGGAAGATCGTCGGTGATATCGAACGCGAAACTTGAAGGATCGCAGACACGCCTCAGGCTTTCAGGCGGTAGTTCTTGTATGGGTTGGGACTTGATGTCAGACATGGCAGGTTACCCGGCGGCCTACCGCACGCGGCAGGCCCTAATTTGAAACTGGAGACAAGATACCCAATAGGCATCTCGTCTCCAGTGAACGGCACAATCGCGACCGGCAGACGTGGCCACAGCGCGCGGGACCGCCTTAGCGGTGGCCCAGGTGCATCGGCATGACCACGTGGATGAAGCTCTCATCACCCACCGCCCTGATTACCCCAGGATTGGTCGGCGAGTTGAGCTCCAACACAATCTGAGGCGTATCCAGGGCCGAGAAGACATCGATGAGAAACCGCACATTGAAGGCAATCTCAAGCCCCGCGCCTTCAACACTCGCCACCAGACGTGTGGAACCCTGTCCAGACTCGGAGGAGTCTGCTGCCACTGTCAACTCACCAGCGTCAATGCGCAGCGAGACGATATTGGCCACATCCCGAGCAAAGATGGCAGCGCGCTTGCACGCCTGCAGTATCTCTTCACGGCCAATGACAACCTTTGTCTTCGACGATGCAGGGATGATGCGTCGCACATCAGGATAGGCACCATCGATGAGTTGTGAGTTCAGGACGGTATCGGGCATTTGGAATAGGATCTGGTTGTGCGGTCGAGTTGTCGAGATCCTCACCGGTTCATCCAGTCCGTTGGTGATCCGCATCAACTCGGCCAGCGCACGGGCCGGGATGATCACACTGAACGGCGTTGGCACAGCATCGACCAGGGGAATCTCACGCAACGAGAGCCGGAAGCCATCAGCCGCCGCTAGCGTCATCGTCTGCCCCTGGAACTCGGCAAGGACACCGGTCAGCACCGGATGACTTTCGTCCGTCGATGCAGCAAAGGTCACCTGCGTCAGGCCTTTGTTGAGCGCCTCAGCCTCCACGGTGAACCCGGCATTGTTATCAGGTTCGGGCACCAACGGGAACTCATCTGCCGCGATGCCCCGGAAACTGGCCTTTACCGAACCGCACGTCAGAGCCAGCGTCATCGTGGCTTCATCGAGCGACAGGCTGACCTGATCGGGTGGCAGTGAGTTCATCAGATCGATGAAGTTCCTTGCCGGCACCGTGATCTCGCCTTCAGTCTCGACCCGCGCCCCAACCCAATGCACGATGCTCAGTTCCATATTCGTCGCTGCCAGCTTGAGTTGGCCATGATCGGTGGCCAGCAGAACGTTACCCAGAATGGGCATCGTGGTCCGGGAAGGTACCGCGCGACCCGCTATGCTCAATCCCCTAGAGAGGTTTTCCTGAAGGCAAGAGAGTCTCATTGGCAACCTCCTCAGAATGCTGTAATGAATGGGCCAGGTTGACCAGAGTATACCCGAAGGTAGGGCAAAGCACAAGAATCGATGGGCTAGTCTAGACTGCGGAGCCGTCCGCCAACGCCCTGTTGTCACCTGTGCTGGAGTCAAGGAGTTGGGTCGCAGCCGTCGCGAGCCCTACAACTAACCAGAACAGCGTGACCGAGTTGTGGAAGTCCAGACTGAAGAAGAAACGGTCGAAGACACCGCTTACCACACCTCCGATGATTGCGGCATGCAGACCATACCACAGGGGCTCGAGTTCCAACGCTGCCGGCGCTAGCCACCGGCGACGCCAGAAACGCCACAGCACCACCCCCAGCACCACCAGGAACGCGGCCAGGCCCAGAAGTCCCATCTGCGCAGCAACCGTGAAGTAGAGGCTAGCTACGGCAACGTAAATGTCGATGTCCGGGGCGCCCGCGAACCCCACTCCGAGAAAAGGGTAACGCCGGATCAACGTGAGGGCATCCTTGTACTCGCCCATGCGCATCTGGGTTGATAGGTCGGCGAGCTGGAAACCTTCGAGGAAGTGATTGAGAAGGCTTTGCGACCAAGGAGAGATGAGGAACACAACGACCGCAAGCAGCATCAGTGGCAAGAGCTTGCGGTAACGCATGACACTGATCACGACGACAGCAACCCCCACCCCAAGCATAGCACTCCGCGAGACCGTAAGCACGAGCCCCACGCCCAGAATGGCCGCGAGACCCCACGCTACCACGCGCGGGAAGAGTGAGTGTCTGCTCAACAAGTGCGGAACGAGCATCGCCAGACCGAAATTCAGTAGACTGCCCAGAACATTGGGATGCACCGATGTCGCTGTGGCACGTTTCATCAGCTCCGGATCATCTCGGATGTGCCAGATCACATCTTGCCCCGTGGGTTAGCCAAACCGTCCCAATGCCGAGAGTGCCTGGATCGCGAACGTTTCGGGCACCACGTAGAGAATGATGCCCAGGACAGAGGCCGCTGCAGCTCCCAGAATCAGCCATCGAACCAGACGGCCCAACCGCTCAGCATCGTGCACGGAGTTCACCACGACGTAGAACACAGCGATGCTGAGGAGGATCTCAGCGAAGTGCCGAACCAGATAACTTGTAAGAGCCCCATTGGCCAATCCAGCGACAAAGGCCACGACGGCCATCAGGGCAAATGCA
>JAKJAE010000131.1 GCA_022707665.1 Chloroflexota bacterium | reverse complement strand
GTTGCACCTGTGGACATGGGGCTTTGACAAGATCCTCCGACCCGAGCAGTGGTACCTCAAGACACAGTAATTCCTGAGGTGCGAGGTCGATGATTGTACGTCTGGTAACCGGGGCACACCGGCCCCGGTTACCAGATCCGGTGCCATCGTGCAAGATGCGCGATGGGCGAGGCTTGCTCAAAGCTGTAGGTTTGAGGCTGAGAACCGTGGAAGCTGCAGGCCTCAGCCCTCAGCCCTGAACTTCCGGCTCTGATACACGATCAGGAGTGTTCCAGTTATGTGGAAATACCTGTTGCGGCGGTCTGCCTACGCACTCTTCACGGTGTGGGTGATTTCGCTCATATCGTTCGCGGTCATTCAGTTGCCCCCGGGTGACTACGTTTCCGACCTCGTCAACGATCTTCGGGCGCAGGCGGGCGAGGTTTCGCCGGAGTGGGAGCAGCGCATGCGTGAGATCTACGGGTTCGATGACCCCTTTCTCGTGCAGTACTTCAAGTGGATGCGGAACATCCTCACCAAGGGGCAGTTCGGGTACTCGTTCTACTACAAGCGCGATGCCGTAGAGATGATCACTGAACGCCTGCCGATGTCCTTCGCACTCTCCTTTCTGTCGACGATGTTCGTATGGGTTGTGGCCTTGCCCATCGGTTTCTACTCCGCAGTGCACAAGTACAGCATTGCCGACTACTTTGCTTCCTTCATGGGCTTTTTCGGCATGGCGATACCTAACTTCCTCTTGGCGCTCATCGTCCTGTACCTAACCTACAAGTATATGGGGCAGGCGGTCATTGGGTTGTTCTCAGCCGAATATGCTTCTGCGGCGTGGTCATGGGGGAAGCTGCTCGACCTGATGAAGCACGTCTGGGTGCCGATGGTCATCATCGGCATCAGCAGCACTGCCGGCCTGATCCGCACGATGCGCGCCAATTTGCTGGATGAGCTCAATAAGCCTTACGTGGAGACGGCTCGCGCCAAGGGCTTGAGCGAGACACGGTTGTTGATCAAGTATCCGTTGCGTCACGCGCTGAACCCCTTCGTCAGCACGTTGGGCTGGATGCTACCCAGCTTGGTCTCCGGTGAGACCATCGTGTCGATGGTCCTGAATCTTCCCACGTCAGGGCCGATCCTCTACCGAGCGCTCATTCAGCAGGATCAGTATGTGGCAGCCGGTTTCATCCTGATGCTCAGCACCCTTACCGTTGTCGGCACCTTCATCTCAGACCTGTTGCTGGCGTGGGTCGACCCACGGATCCGGCTGCAGCAGTAGAGGTTGATCTATGGAACACACAGCGAATGACACACTGGATTTCCACGAGACCACGGAGGAGTCGCTGAAGCTTGAGGTAGCTTCGCAGTGGCAACTCATGTGGTGGAAGTTCCGCAAGCACAAGCTGGCGGTCATTAGTGGGATCATCGTGATCCTCTTCTATGTTGTAGCCCTGTTCTGCGAGTTCTTCTCGCCAACCGTGCCCACAACCTATCTCGATGTCTATGCCACTGCCCCTCCGCAGCGGTTGCGCCTTTTTCTGGACGGAAAATGGTTCCCCCACGTCACTGGCTACCGGGGCGAGCGCGATCCAGTGTCGTTTCGCAAGACGTGGGAGATTGACTACAGTACCTATATTCCTGTTGGGCTCTTCGTTCACGGCGATCCCTACAAGCTGTGGGGGCTCATCCCGGGTGACCTTCACCTGATCGGGCCGAAAAATCCCGGTGACCCCTTCTATCTTATGGGTGCCGACATGATCGGCCGTGATGTGTTTGGCCGGCTCATTTATAGCAGCCGCATCTCACTGACGGTTGGGCTTGTGGGTATGGTGATCAGCTTGAGCTTTGGTATTCTGCTCGGGGGAATCTCAGGTCTGGTGGGAGGTGCTGTAGACAACATCATCCAGCGGATCATCGAGATCCTGATGTCAATACCGACGCTGCCGGTCTGGCTGTCTCTGGCGGCGGTGGTGCCGATCGATTGGCCTGCGCTGCGCGTTTATTTCATGATCTCGATCATTCTGTCGTTGATCAGTTGGACGGGTATGGCACGTGTCGTGCGCAGCAAGTTCCTCGCCCTGCGCGAGGAGGACTTTGTGATGGCGGCGATGCTCGATGGGTGCAGCCGCGGGCGGTTGATCATGCGGCATATGCTGCCATCGTTCTTGAGCCACATCATCGCTTCGATCACGCTCTGGATCCCGGGGCTTATCCTTGGTGAGACGGCATTGAGCTTTCTTGGCCTCGGACTGCGGCCTCCGGTCGTGAGCTGGGGGGTGATGCTTCAGGACACGCAGAAGGTCGCCGTCATCGCGCGTTACCCCTGGCTCCTGGCGCCCGGGGGAGCGGTCTTCATCATCGTGTTGACGCTTAACTTCCTGGGTGACGGCCTGCGCGACGCAGCCGACCCGTATTGACAGAGGGTGGCCAATGGCAGACAACAGAGTGCTTCTGGAAGTGCGGGACCTGAAGGTACACTTTTTCACCGACGAGGGTGTGGTGAAGGCCGTCGATGGCGTGGACCTGACGATCGAGAGTGGC
The DNA here is from genome assembly GCA_022707665.1 of Chloroflexota bacterium. Lineage (GTDB taxonomy): Bacteria > Chloroflexota > Anaerolineae > B4-G1 > SLSP01 > PWVB01. The sequence goes on along the minus strand of JAKJAE010000131.1, from coordinate 4,614 downwards.
AAGACTCTCTGTCTCGTGGGCGAGAGTGGGTGCGGCAAGAGTGTCGCCTGTCGCGCGTTCCTGGGAATTGTCCAGCGGCCTGGACGCATCGTCTCCGGGGAGATCCTGTTCCATCCGGATGGCAATGGGGCCACGATTGACATTGCAGCCATGGATCCCAAGGGTGCGGAGATCCGCCAGATCCGGGGGAGGGAGATCTCGATGATTTTCCAGGAGCCCATGACCTCGTTGAGTCCTATGTACACCGTGGGCAACCAGATCATCGAGAATATCGTCTTGCACACCCGGGATTCCAAGGAGATCGCCCGGGAGAGAACGATCCAGCTGTTGGACCAGGTGGGTATCCCGCGGCCCGACCGGTTGGTCGATGAATACCCATTCCGGCTGAGTGGTGGCATGCGCCAAAGAGCAATGATTGCGATGGCGCTCTCATGCAACCCCACGATGCTGATCGCGGACGAGCCTACGACGGCGCTTGATGTGACGACCCAGGCTCAGATCATCGACCTGATCCTTGATCTCCAGCACGAATATGGGATGGCGGTGCTCTTTATCACCCACGACCTCGGCGTCGTGGCAGAGCTGGCAGATGATGTGGCCGTGATGTATCTCGGGAAGGTGGTGGAACGAGCCCCGGTCGACACGATCTTCAATGATCCCAAGCACCCGTACACGCAGTCGCTCCTGCGATCGATCCCGAAGATCGCGATGCGGCGAGAGGAACTCGATCCGATCAAGGGCATGGTGCCGAACCCCTTCCGCCGACCGGATGGATGCACATTCCACCCGCGGTGCCCGAAGGCTATGGAGGTATGTCGGCACGTCGTGCCGTCGGTCACGCAGTTGGACCCCAACCACCTCGTGCGGTGTCTGCTCTATGAATCCCAGGAAGGCCGCCCGGACGAGTCTGCGCCGGCGGGGAGGAACTGATAATGGTGGCGACACACACAACCCAGCAGGTAGCGCCTGAGCTCACGATGCGGTCCGATGACCATCTTCTGGAGGTGAACCACCTCAAGATGTACTTCCCAATTACCCAGGGGTTGTTCTCACGTGTGGTCGGCTATACCAAGGCGGCGGATGACGTCAACTTCTATATCCGGAAGGGTGAGACCTTAGGCCTGGTTGGTGAGAGCGGCTGTGGGAAGACGACGGTCGGGCGGTGTATCGTCCGGGCTTACGAGCCGACAAGTGGGGAAATCCTGTACCGTGACCCTGATGGCGGCGTGACTGATCTGGCTGCTCTTGAGGGCAAGGAGATTCAGCCCTACCGCAAGGACATCCGAATGATCTTTCAGGATCCCTATTCGTCCCTCAACCCCCGCATGACGGTGTTCCAGGTGATCAGCGAGGCGCTTAGGGTCAATAACCTGGCCAGCGGGTCCGAGATGCGCGATCGTGTTGAGTATTTGTTGCAGCGAGTGGGGCTGCGTCCCGAGTACATCCAACGCTATCCGCACGCTTTCAGTGGTGGCGAGCGGCAGCGTATTGGGATTGCTCGCTCGCTTGTGACCAATCCGAAGCTCGTGGTCTGCGATGAGGCGGTCTCGGGACTGGATGTTTCCATTCGAGCGCAGATCCTCAACCTACTTGAGGAGCTGCAGGATGACTTCGACCTCACGTATCTGTTCATCTCACACGATCTGAGCGTGATCCGACACATCTGCGACCGTGTCGTTGTGATGTATGTGGGGAAGATCGTTGAGGTTGCCTCCGGGCTCGATGTCTACGTGGATCCCAAACACCCGTACACGGAAGCTCTGATGTCGTCGGTGCCCGTATCGAACCCACGGGCGCGCGACAAGGGGACGCGGATTCTACTCGAGGGTGAAGTTGCCGACCCGTCTAATCCGCCATCCGGATGCTACTTCCATCCGCGATGCCGGTATGCGCAACAGCTGTGTAGGGAACAAGCCCCGCCACTCAAGGACCTTGGGAATGAGCACTACTCAGCGTGTCACTTTGCCGAGGAACTAAGCCTGGCCGGCGTCCGAATGGTCTAGGGCCTGCCTGCGGGGAGCTGCGGTTCCCAGGTGGAGGCACCGCAGCTCCCCGCTTTGTGTGTCACGCGATTTTGCTTTGCAGGAACTGGTCGGCGGGTTGTTTCAGCATCAGGTGGAGCAGCAGATCCCGGTGCGTCCTGACGTAGGGTAGGTCATGGTCGTCTTCCAGCACGGGATGGAGGTATGACGCAGGGCGGTACCTGAGGGGTTCGTTGCCGGGTCCCAGGACCAAGTGGAGAACCTCCGGGTCTGGCGGTGTCGGGGTTCTGCCGAACTCTCCCCGAAGCAGCATGCGGAACTCGTTTGACACAAAGGCGTACCGCCCCATCAGGATGTTGAATGTGGCTTGCGACCCGACGATCTGGCTCGTGGGCGTGACCAGAGGAACGTAACCGACATCGGCGCGGACTCGCGGAATCTCCCCAAGGATCTCATCCAGTCTGTTGAGTTGACCCATCTGCCGTAGCTGGCTCTGCAGGTTGGACACCATGCCGCCAGGGACCTGGGCATCGAGCATGTCGTCATCGTGCGTCGGGTAGCCCAGCGACCCCATCAGGGCTCGCATCAGGGAAACGGCGTGCCTCAGATCTGCCCTGTCACGCCGGGCGAGGCATCCGAGGATCTCCTCCACCTTGCGGCGATCGATTTGATCGGGGTCCACGGCGCGGTGCGTGCGGTTCTCCGGGGCGATGTGGTCGACAAGGTGTGACCGGATCTCGAAGAGCCGGGCCTGGGCGCGGATCAGCGCTTTCTTGTCGAGCCCGTGGTCGATGCCCATCGCCTCGGCAAAGGCGACCAGTACCTCGACCGGGGGATGCGAAGGGCCGCCCGCGAACGGCGTGATCGCGCAGTCGACGATGTCGACACCTTCCTGCATTGCGATCACGGCATTCAGTGTTGCGAAGCCGGTGGTCGTGTGGCTGTGAAAGACAACGGGGATCGTGAGTGCGCGCTTAAGCTTTCCGAAGAGGTCGAGCGTCTCGAACGGCTGGAGAAGCCCGGCCATATCTTTGACGACGATCCGGTGAGCCCCCTCGCTCGCAAGTTTCAGCGCGAGATCTACATAGTGGTCGGTGGTGTGGATTGGGCTCACAGTGTAGCTAAGGCCCGCCTCGACAATGCCGCCATAAGCCCGGACGGCGAGCAGCGCCATTTGCAGGTTGCGCCAGTCGTTAAGGGCGTCGAAGATGCGTATCAGCCCAGTGCCTGAGTGGACCGCTTCCTTGACGAAGGCAATAACCAGATCGTCAGGAAACGGCTGGTAGGCAAAGAGGTTCTGGCCGCGCAGCAGCGTTCTGAGCGTTGCGGGTTCAGGGACCACGCTATGGAAGGCGTCCAGTCGTTCCCAGGGGTCCTCGTTGAGGTACCGGATGCAACTATCGAGGACTGCGCCTCCCCACACTTCAATCGCCGCAAACCCGACGTCACGGATGAGCGGCAGGACACTCAGTGCCTGTGCCGTGGTCATCCGTGTGGCAGCCAGACTCTGCTGCCCGTCACGCACCGTTAAGTCCGCGAATGCAACAGTCCTCACCCTTGGCCTCCTCACACGCTGTATGATCAGTGTAGGGTGCTCAGGGCCGCTGTAAAGGGATAGGTATCCCGGTTATGAGGCCAGGCTTTCCCGCTAACGTGGACTGTGTATCTGTGGCGAGCCCTTGTCGCGATCGACCCGGCGCGTGAGCGACGGCGCGCCATGCCAGTGTGGGCCGCGCAGTGCGGGCCGTGCTGCGCGGGGCCGCCTTGGCTAGCGCACGTTCCGACGGTGCCTGATCGTCGGTCCAGTTCGCAGATCATCACGGTGGCGCCAGAGAATGAGCAGCATGTTGACGATCCAGACGACCAACAGCACACGATCGCTGTGCCGGGCGAGGAGGTAGCTGCCGATGCCGGCCATTCCGAGGGCGACTGCCCAGCCCGCGCTTTCCTGTAAGGCGTAGCCGATGCTCATCAAGACGATGCCAACGATGGCTCCGATGCCCTGCGTCAGACCGATCCAGATTCCGCCGGTCACAGCTACGCCCTTCCCGCCGCGCCAGCGCAGGAAAGGTGAGGCCATATGCCCCAGCACGGGTGCTAACGCAATAGGCGCGATGCGGAAGTCCCGGATGTTGAGGATCTCGTAAGCAATGGCAACCGGCAAGGCGCCTTTGGCCATATCCAGGACCATAGCCAGCAGACCCCAGGCCTTCGCGCCTGGGTGTGCGGAGGCCGATGCGCGGAGGACATTGGTCGCCCCGGGGTTGCCATCGCCGTAGGCGCGAATATCCGTCCTGAGAATGAGCCTGCCGATGAGAACTGAGAATGGAATGGCGCCGCACAGGAATGCTGTGGCGGTCCAGGCCAGAAGCTGTAGAGCAGAGGGCCAGTTCATCAGGGTGCTCCGCGGGTGGCCAGGAGCAGGTATATGCCCATACCAACGGCGCCGGACAGCGCCGGCCCGGGAAGGTGCCAGAAGACGAGTTGGGCAAAGGTCTCCATGCCCCAGGTGAGAGCATAGATGAAGGTGAGAGCTTCCCGCGGCATCGTCTCCTGGGGCATCAGGGCTGACCACGTCCAAGTGATGAGCGCTGACACACCCAACCAACCCACGTAGTTGCTCCAAGGTATG